>NZ_JADEXT010000083.1:0-13975 GCF_015206985.1 Nostoc sp. LEGE 12447
GGTCAAAGCTATAAGTATTCTCCGCCATCGACAAAGCGACATGCAAGAGTATTTAATTGATTAAGTAGAATTACTTTCGTCAGATGATGCACGGATCTTGTAGAACTAAGACGAAAAACTATATTAAGGAAGTAAGTCCACAACAGTAATCAGCCGATGCCCAGTAAAACAATTGATGTCCGAGAGTACACTGTCAGAGCGCACAAGCGGGAAATTCACACTCGCGTTTTCAACTTCGTATGTAAGCAGTGCGAACAGCCCACACAACGAGAAACCTTTGGTGTGCGACCGCTCTACTGTGAAAAATGCCGTCCTCCTCAACCTCCCAAGCAATCAAAAGTAGTCCCTATAGGCAAGAGGAAACCCAGAGCTATGAACTACAAGAGTGGGAAGGATATAACTGGGTGATTTTTTGCCTCATGGTTTTGAGCGATGTCTACGACGGGCTACGCCATCGCACGAAAGTGAATGAAGCAGTAGTTATGTGTGAGGTTACGGCAGTTGCATGAAGTGGACAGCCGTGACTCTTCTGGGGATTGGCTGTTTTAGGCTAGAACGGCAAAACTAACTGGAGAGGTGAGACTAAAGGCTTAATTACGTATGCATCTTAGAAAATATCAAACGAGTTTACTATGCTTCCAACCTACCTCTAGCAAGTTTTACCGCTCTAGGTTGTAGGGGCTTGGGATTTTGCCAAACTTTATCTGCTATCCTTGCACGCTTTGCTGCTGGCGGCTGTTGAAAAGGAGTACACCATGTGTGGAAGCAGAAGTAGTTACGAGACAGCAACGCCACAATAACTACTATTTAATGAGAATTTGCCTAATTTTCATAACGCTCGATGAGGAAATTTTGGAGTGGCGCTCATTTATAATCAAAATATGCTCTTGAAGTAGAGGTAAAATGCGTAAACAGACCATTCAATATACATCATCTTTAGATGCTTTGGTTGCCGTTGCCAAGCGACTCAGTGTGTATGAAAGCCAGCAAAAAATGGACTCGGAAGATTTTTTTTATCAGTATAATCAGGGAATATTACCAGATGATATTCTATTTATAGAATGGGCAAACGATTACCGCCATTATCTGGTTTTGCGTCAAGAAATAGAGCAAAGATTGAACTATGCTGCCTAACATTCTATCTGATTATTTAAATCAAGTAGAACAAGCAATTGTTCAATGTCCAAATCTTTACGTAGAACGTTATGAAGAAGAAATTTTAACATCCCTTCGGGCTAATTTAAGAATTCGATTGCGTTTAGCTCAAACACACTTACTAGAAATAAACGAAGCTATAGTAATTACAGATAATCAGTTGGAATTTCTTGATTATCGCTACCATTTTCAGGATGAGCGAAATAGCCTGGTTTTTCGTTATGATAGTACGCCACATTTTCCTGATATCTCTACCTTTCCGCATCACAAGCATTTACCAAATAATGTGATTAGTTCTCAGAAACCGGAAATTATTCAAGTATTAAAAGAAGCAACCGAATTATTGAAATAGGTGGATAAGTTTCTGTCCAAAGAGTAAAAGAAGGTATATTATCTCTAAACTAAGCAAAATTAAAGAAAATTTTCACGCTAGTAAATAACAGGTTTAATACAGCGAGATTGGGGATGTTTATCATTTGGCTAATTTGGTAGCTTATTCTAAGTGAAGAAAGAGAATAATTAAGGTTATAGCAGCGCTAACATAGAATTTAATTCCATCAAGAAATAAATTATGCCCAAGACTTGGAACATCAAGATAGATAACTATTTTCAAGCCAACCCAAACTGCATCATCGCCACTGCTCATGTAGACTCGTTCCCCACAGACCTACCCCTAGAACCCAACATCAGGGAACCAAACCGCAAAAGCGCGACCTACAGACAAGTCTTCGACTCACTGACAACCGAACCTGGAAAATTCTTCTCTCGCCACAGTGGAATCGTTCTGTCAGCTAATATTGCTAAATCTGTCAAGAACAAAACTGAACTGGAGCTAGAAATTTTAGAAGCCTCGGAGGGCGGTAGCGATGGCATTATCAACGGTGGGCATACAGTTTTAGCATTTGAGCAAGCGAAAAATTACAAATATGACCTAACCGAAGCCAGAGTAAAAGTTACGATCCACATCGGACTGACTGAAGAATCAGCCAAAGACATAGCCCTAGCAAGTAATACTACAACACCAGTAGATTCTCGCTCCAAAGTCAACGCCAGGGGTGATTACAAATTCATCAAGCAGTATTTAGCCCAGTTAGAACGGAAAGAAGATAGAAAATTCCGCATCGCTTATTATCAAAACCAAAGCGGCGCTCCCAGAAATGCCCAGTGCAATGTAACCCATTTGCTCAAGCTCCTTTACTGCCTCGACAGAAATAAATACAACCCCGACAGCAATAAACGAACCAAGCACCCCGCAGGAATGAGTCTTCCAAGTAACATCACAGATGCAGAAAGGGAAAGATTAACCGCCTTACTGCCTCTGTTGACTCATGCTCTGTGGATAGAGCAAAGACTCTACGAAATAATCCAAGACTATATCAGCAACCCCAGAAGAAAGGGTGCTAACGACCTAGCATCAATTGATATACGTAAAACGACGTTATTACCTGACAGCAAGTATTCATTCGGGTTTGGTGCGCCAACTGACTTAGCACTACCGATAATCGCATCCTATCGGGTATTTCTAGACAAGGACTATAAATGGATTCTGCCGTTTAACGAATTCGCCGAAGATTTCCTGCAACACCTGTGGAATAACTATTTCCGCAAATATTTGGTGTCGGAGAAAACAGCAGGAAATACAGTCGGTACAAAAATCAGCCGCAATCAAGAGATTTGGGAAAGTTTGTACATTTCGGCGCAGAGTTATCTAAATCAGCATTTGATGAAAATGGTCAACTCTAGTAAGGCAGAGTCAGAATCCAAGGTGACACAAGGTAGAAAAGGGCGTGTGCAAGCAGCTAAGAAATGATGAAACCCTTAATAGGCAATAGTTAAAGCTAAAATTTTTTTAAATCTTTCACTGTCGGGCCGTGTAAAACTTCCCCCTTGCAACTGAAACGTGAACCATGACAGGGACAGTCCCAACTTTTCTCGGCACTGTTCCAGAAGCTTGGCTTGCGCTGCTCGTAGTTCTGCTGTGTGTTTTTCTATCTCAGCCTCCAAGATATGATTAAATTGACACTGCTGCTGATAACATTTGTTTTATATCTGGCTATAGATTTGAAAAAGCATATCTGATCAAGCCCTGTATATTTGTTTACACTTAATCACCCATAATCTAAAAACTTAAATTTTGCTGAGAAAGCTGTAAGAACTTTCTAAGGAAAATATTAGTTTTTTAGATATCAATCCTTATATATTTATCATTTTTAGATTAATTATTTAAGTAACAATCAATTTAAAGTTCAAGGCAAGAGCTATGTAGTGTTTCCTAAGTAATTGAGGAACACTCAAATATGTATTTATTACCAAAGTTATTGGCTTTGAAAATGTACCTTACCAGAGAACTGCTATATTGATGATTAATGTATTGAAGAATTGAAATCATGAGATTAAGATATTTATTGATAATTGGCTTATCTTCTATTGTCATGGTTGGCTGCGCCCGCGAAGTATCAAATAACCAGGCTAATGAAAGTCCTATAGCGGTGAATGCATCTATTCCCGTGCTTTCAATTCAGAAGAAACCTTTAGCCAATTCAGGGCAAGCTCCAAAAACAAATACTATTAATTCAGGCACATTTGTTTCTGGAGAACAAACAACTAATGGTAAAGTTAGTATTACCATTAAAGACGGCAAATCCTTTCTAGAAATTGATGACTCATTTAAAACTTCTGAATCAGGCCCAGATTTGGTAGTAATTTTGCATCGTTCAGATAACGTGATTAATTCGACTAAGCCACCATCGTATTCTTTAAAAAAGGGAGACTACATTATTCTTGCTCTCTTACAAAAATATAGTGGGGCTCAAACATACTCTATCCCTCAAAACATCAATTTAGCAGATTATAAATCTGTCGGTATTTGGTGCCGCAAGTTTAATGCTACTTTTGGCACTGCTAGTTTGAGTCAGTAAATATTAACAAACAACTTAAAAATCAATCACCAAGAGGAAGTTTATGAAATTAGAAGGATACGAATTGAGCTAACGTTTGTAAACCAAAAACCCGGCTATTGCATCTAAAAGTGCTTCTGGCTCATCTGCGCGGATCAAATGACTGCTATTCTCAAAAATTCTTAAATCGGCATTAGGAATTGCCTGAGCAATTTCTTCAGAAAACTCTGGAGCGCAAATCCAGTCATACCGGCCTGCAATAACTAGAGTGGGTGCAGTAATTTTATGTAACTGGTCAAGAATATTGTAGGTGCGGAGGAAACCGCCAAAAGCAATATTAATCGCATCAACTGAGAGAATATTCCTCTGCCAAGCAATGCCTGACTTAATAGGATCATATTTTAGCGAATACATTGGTCCCAACACTTGAAAATACTGTCTTAACTGTTCCTCATTTTCAAAGTTCCCATCCCAAAGTCGCTGAACGCTTGCTTTTTGTTCCTCAGTTCCTTTTGATGCTAAGATTTCCTTAGCTCTTTCTAAAAAGCCACTATGGGCTGCCGTGGCAATCACAATCAGATGAGAGACATTTTGAGGATAGCGAACTGCATAAGTTAGAGCCACCATACCACCGTAAGAACTACCAATCACAACAATTTTCTCCAGACCAAGGTGTTGGCGCAATGCTTCCATATCTTCAACATTATTGTCTAAAGTATAGGTTTCTTTAGACCCACGGGCAGACCTTCCTTGACCGCGATGGTCAAAATAAACTAGTTGTAGTTTTCGGCTTAAAGTCGAGAAAGTTGGTTTGAAGGAAGTATGATCCGTTAGCCGCTCAATCTGTTTTTCAATTTGAGCCATAGCTTTTTTTGTAAGCTTGACCCCATTCTCATAAGTTTTGTGTACTAACTTAACAACTGGATGTTTCCCGTTCCATGTCATAGTGCTGGCAAAATTTAGAGCCGTTTCTAGTTCATCTAAAATGCTACCATTCCAGTGATTTTCTAGTACTGCCCACGTCCAATCTAATTGGATTATATTTACTATGATAGGGCGGATAGTAAGCTAAACGTATATTTACTTGATGTTTTTGGGCAAACTCTACTATACGTTTCATAAATTGAGTACGCCGTGAACTATTCTGTGGCCCGTTATCTTGATTGAGAAGTAGGGTTTGAATATCGGAAAAACGATGCTTTTGTTCTAACCAAAAATCTTTTAAAATATCAACAATAAAATCGCTTGTAACTTTCGATTCTGTAAAGTACAAAAATAGCTCATCAAGCTCTGGAAGAAAGATACCATAAGGAGTTACAGTTGTTTTTGGATTATAATCATGGTCATCAGCTTTCGCTCCATCCCGGCTTTTACCCCCTCGATCAAATGAGCCAATCTTAACGCGGGCTTTTCCGTCCATACTTAGACGTAAAACACTCTTATCTTCCGAAGCATCAATATTAACTATGTCTAATTGCTCAAAGATTGCGTCAGTTTGTGGGATTTTTTTTGAGGTTGAACTTTCTTTACCCTTCTGAGCTTATAACCTAAATTATTTAATTTGACGCGAATTGTTTCTGAGGTATGTAACTTTTCGTCACTGTAACCATACTTCTCTATTAATTGCTTTCTGACTTCGGCTGCACTGAGTCTAGTGTATAGTCTTTGACTTTTAAAACTTGGATCAGTTTGACTATGGAAGTCAACTAAATTTTTTATGTCTTCTAAAAGATTTGGCAAGTGTTCTTCTGCTTTATAACGCCCTTTGCCACTCATGTTATCAACACAAGTAATACCGCTTTTTAATTCTCTCGTTCCTTTGCGAATTGTGTCTCGATTCCATCCTAATTCTGATTGTGCAAGCCTTTGCCCCCCTAAACCTAAGCCCTGAACTGTCTGTGCCATAAAGAAAGCGCTTTGCTGCACCAATTAAAAAGAGATGCAGTTTCAATTAACAACTTTTTGAGAGAATCAGTCAATACTATAGCCACCAGTTACCACACTCAAAAACAAGCGTCATTACTCAAATTACTACAAAATGGGGATGAAGGGGCTGCCGACGGCAGTCCCTTCATCCCCATTTAAAATGATTATCATTACTGTTAATGGAATAGTTTATTTTCTGGAAGTCCCATATAAAATCAAATGACTTCAAATATATATCAGACTTTTCCCCTTTTCCCCTTATCTTGGAAACAAGAAGAAGCGATTTTATTTCCCAGTGTACAGTGACTTTTTATTTGTCGTTATGCCAAATTAATGTCATTGGGGTGTAAAGCTTGCACTCCTTGAGCATTAA
The DNA here is from genome assembly GCF_015206985.1 of Nostoc sp. LEGE 12447. Lineage (NCBI taxonomy): Bacteria > Bacillati > Cyanobacteriota > Cyanophyceae > Nostocales > Nostocaceae > Nostoc > Nostoc sp. LEGE 12447. Next base: position 6,352 of record NZ_JADEXT010000083.1, read on the forward strand.
GCTTAGAAGTAGCACTGGGAGTTTACAGCCTACATCAACACGGTTTTGTTGCAAGCTTAAAGTGGGTAAGGCTTAACTCGATGACACGAATTTGTCTCAACATAATTTAATTGGTAACAGTACAATAGTTAATGCACTGAAGTGCCGTTGAGCATTGAGATAAATGAATTCGCAAAATGAACTCCTAAAACAGCAGTTGATAGAAGCGATTTCTTGTCAAAATCTGCAAGAAATTCAAAAAATCCTAACCTTAGCACAATTAGAGGATGAAGCAATAATCCTCAAAGAAGCTCTTGTGCAAGTAGAGTATGTAAATTTTGTTTGGTTCTTGCAAGAATACGTAGGCAAGGAAAGTTATCAACAAGCCGTAAAGGATGTATCGACAAGCATGACTCAAAAACTAGTTGAAGGAGGTTTCAAGCCAGGGGTTGATTTCAACTTACACCCAGATGCTAGGATGTTGGCATCAAAGGAGGCAAATGAATATTTAGAAAATTATTAAGTTAATTCTGACCCAACATTGGGAATCAACTTAACCGGAACACGATCTTAGCAAGCTTCCCAAACCCTTGAGTAAAGGCATATTCAATCTCTGCGGGATCACAAATCTCTGTTAGTTTGCATTTCAGCCCAGGAAGTTCTCTAACCTCAATACAGATATTTACATATACATCTTTAACTTCCACATGGAATAGTCCAGCATTTATGTTTAAAAAATCACCTGTTAGCATTGAACAGTAAGTTAAGGATTCTTTCCATTGTGATTTGTACTTCACTCGAAAATAATTATCGCCTAAATTCTTTTTGAACTTAGATGACTTTTCCTGTGGTTTTGGTTCCCAGAATATACTATTCTCTAACTGCCCAAGAGTTTCTATTGTTGTTACATTAGTCGCCACATTGCTACTGCCTTGTTGTTTAAGCTTTTTCTGTTCAACAAAAGACATAGCCAGGATGCGGTTCTTATGCCGCTCAAAAGCTTCTTTATACAATTCCCATGCTTTTTTGGTAATTGCTGATTGAGATGGCTCAACCATTTTAACGATTTCGCGCCAATCACCAAGAGTAAATCTAGTAATATTTTCAATAAAAGCGATGAAAATGGCGCTATAAATTTTAGTGGGACTCGCACCCCGTAAACCTTGCCTTCTCATCTCATCAGTAACTAAGTCTAATCTGTAAGTAGAAACAGGAATATAATTACGAGAAAATTCCGCAGCCAGGGCACGAGAATGTTCTAAGCTCCAGGCGCAAATAACTGTACGAAGATTTCGTGCATATCTAAAGTAATTCTCAAGGATTTCACTAACCCCAATATGGCTAGTAACGGCAATCGCTAGCTCTTTGGCTCTGAAATCCCCACGAGATTTTGCAACTCCAAGAGTAGAAATAGTTTGATTCGTTGCAAATAATCGAAAGGGCTTAATTTTTGTTTAAGTCTGGTGATAAAAGTCACAACTACTTTTGGGAATTATAAACTGGACAACCTTTGTTGAGGGTTACTGGCCTTCAGCTATCTGCACGGAGACAAGAAATGCAGCAAACTACGATAAGGCAGCAATTCCTACCCAAGCTGGATCGTCCATTTATAATAGCAGCACTGACCATTCCTATTGTTCACCTCGGACTTGGATACATAGGTTTATCCATGACGTTTGTCGGTGGTGCATCAGCATTTTGGCCTTCATTCGGTGTGTTTTTAGCAGGAATGTTATTGGTAGGCTATCGGATCTGGCCCATCATATTTTTGAGTGATTTTATTGTTAGTTATATTTTCTTTTTTAAAAACAATGCTTTAATTAGTACTATCATTCCGGCTATCAACTTAATTACTCCTTTCGTAGCAACTTTTTTAATTCATAAGTTTATCAAGCGTCGCCATTTCTTAGAGCGTTCGCAAGACGTTTTTAAATTTATGGTTCTGACTATACCCAGCCCCCTAATCAGTTCCATCTTGGCTGCACTAACGCTTTGTATTAGCGGTATTGCACCTTGGTCAATATTTAGTAACATTTGTCGAACTTGGCTGACATCAGACAGCACAGGTATTTTAATTGTTACACCTTTAGTGCTGGCATGGTTGCAAAAATCTCCATCGCCGAGAAGCTTCCATCGGCGACAAATTATCGAACTTGCATTCGTCTTATTGTCAATGATGGCGATTGTTCGGGTCGCTTTTTCAGGGGGATACCCAATTGAATACATGATCATTCCGCCGTTAATTTGGACGGCATTTAGATTTGAGGCGCGGATATCGACTCTAGCTGTACTTATTATGTCAGCAATCGCGGTTTTTGGTACTGTTAAAGGCTTTGGTTCATTTGCCAAACAACTCTCACCTAATGAATCGCTCATCTTGTTGCAATCATTCATTTGTGTAATTGCTATCACTACCTTTGTGATCTCTGCGGTAACTAGTGAAAACCAAAGATCAGCAATGATACTGCGGCAAACCAATGATGAACTAGAGCGACGAGTTGAAGAACGAACTGCCCAACTCAACGAAGCAAAAACTGTTGCTGAAGTTGCCAATCAAGCCAAAAGTGAATTTCTCGCCAACATGAGCCACGAATTACGAACTCCACTAAATGGCATCCTCGGTTATACTCAAATTTTACAACGGACTGAAACCTTGTCCGACAAAGGATACAAAGGAATTGAAATTATCCATCAATGTGGCTTTCATCTATTAACTTTAATTAATGACGTGCTGGATTTGTCTAAAATCGAAGCCCGCAAAATGGAGTTGCATCCCATCGATTTCCATTTGCCTTCGTTTCTGGAAGGAGTAGTCGAAATCTGTCGGATTAAAGCCGATCAAAAAGTTATTTCCTTCACGTATCAGCCCGACTCTCAACTCCCGGTTGGTATCCACGCCGATGAGAAAAGACTGCGGCAAGTTCTGATTAATCTTTTGGGTAACGCAGTCAAGTTTACAGATAAAGGAGGGGTGACTTTAAAAGTAAACGTTATTAATCATTCGTCCAGGGTCAGTAGTCAAGAAACACAACAAACAACTAATTATAAAATTCGTTTTCAAGTAGAAGATACAGGGGTTGGGATGACATCGACGCAATTGCAGAAAATCTTCCTTCCCTTTGAGCAAGCAGGAGACATCAAACGACAATCTGAAGGAACAGGTTTGGGATTAGCTATTAGTCAAAAAATTGTTTATCTCATGGGTAGTACTTTGGAAGTTGAAAGTCAAATTGGTCAAGGTAGTATTTTCTGGTTTGAAGTAGAGTTACCAGAAGCAAAACAATGGGCTGCAAGTTCCAGAGTAATGCAACAAGGAGCTATTACAGGCTATCAAGGCAAAAAACGCAGCATCTTAGTAGTAGATGACAAGTGGGAAAACCGTTCGGTAATCCTTAATTTATTAGAACCAATTGGATTTGAGTTAATAGAAGCGAGTAATGGACAAGAGGGGATTGATCGGGCTGTTACATCTCAACCTGACTTGATCGTTACTGATTTAGTTATGCCTGTAATGGATGGCTTTGAGCTGATTCGGTACATCAAGCAATCTGCTCAGTTAAAAAACGTAGTAATAATTGCTTCTTCTGCAAGTGTGTTTGACAGCGATCAAAATCGGAGTTTAGATGTTGGTGCGGATGCTTTCTTATCTAAACCTGTTGTAGCTGAAGTTTTGCTGGAATTACTTCGATTAAAATTAAATTTGGGATGGATTTATGCACCAGAATCGGAAGTTGATTCCAAGTGCAATCAAACTCATATTCAGTCAGCTTCTCAGAATCTATCTTTACCTTCGATTGAGATTTTGACTAACTTGTATGAGTTAGCAAAAGATGGCAATGTGGATGGGATATTGGATGAAGCCAATAACTTAAAGAGTAATTATCCTGTTTATTTTGATTTTACTCAAAAAGTAATCCAACTTGCCGAAAATTTCCAAATCAGAAAATTGCTAGAGGCATTAAATCAATGGATAGACCAGTCTAAATAAACTGTAAATCATCCTTAATAAAATTTTTCCTCTTGTTAATTCATTTTATAAACAATATTTGATAACCATGAAAAGCCCTGATTTTGTGTTAATCGTTGATGATAATCCAACTAATTTGTCAGTATTATCACAAGCGCTAAAAAGTGCAGGTTTCGCGGTTAGAGTTGCCGAAGATGGAGAAAGTGCGATCGACATGGTACGGCATAAACCACCTGCTCTAATTTTGTTAGATGTGCAAATGCCGGGAATAGATGGGTTTGAAACTTGCCAGAAACTTAAAGCTGATCCATTAACGCAAAACATCCCCATTATTTTTATGACAGCCTTGGCTGATACTGGAAATATGGTGAAAGGGTTCTCGTTAGGAGCCGTTGATTACATTCCCAAACCCTTTGAACAAGCAGAAGTGATTGCCAGAGTGCGAATCCATTTGCAACTGAAGCAATTGACCGATAATCTGGAACAAATGGTTACAGAGCGAACGACAGCGTTACAGAAGGCACAAGTGCAACTGGTGCAACAAGAAAAGCTTTCAATGCTTGGTCAATTGGTAGCAGGTGTAGCACATGAAATGAATAATCCCATTAGCTGCATTGTTAGCAATATTCCTCCTGCTCAAGAGTATATTGCTGATCTGACTCATGTCCTGCAATTATGTCAGGAAAATTATTCCCAACTACCGCCTGTCATTCAGAATGCGATCGCTCAAACAGATTTAGACTTTCTCTTAGAAGATTTGCCCAAGCTCCTCAATTCCATGCAGATTAGCACAGAACGAATTAAAGAAATATCCGTGTCGCTGCGAAACTTTGCCCGGACTGACACATCGGTAAAGGTTAAGTTTGATGTTCATGAGGGACTTGACGATACATTATTAATCCTGCGACATCGTTTTAAAGGGTTGGGACAGCGACCTGAAATTAAAGTCGTCAGAAACTACGCTTCCTTACCAAAAGTTGAGTGCTATCCAGGACAACTCAATCAAGTGTTCATGAATCTAATAGCTAATGCTGTAGATGCTTTAGAAGATGTTTGGCAGCAGGGTAAGCGAGTCAATGATTCCCTAGCAATCAGCATCTTTACAGAGATGTCCAGCCCTGGATATGTAACGATTCGGATTGCCGATAATGGTATTGGCATGACAGACGAGGTGAGGCGAGAAATTTTTAATTATCTATTTACAACAAAAATAGTTGGTAAAGGTACTGGACTGGGATTGGCGATCGCTTATCAAATTGTAGTAGAAAAGCATGGTGGAGTAATGGAGGTTAATTCCATAATCAATCAAGGAACTGAATTTGCAATTATGTTGCCTTTGTAGGACTTATATAGTCAACTCTCACAACCCACACCATCACCATCTCTATCAAACCCGTGCGGGTCTGGTGGAATCACTCTCTTCTCTGCGGTAGGGAATATCAGAGCAATTCAAGCCTGCCGAATTGGGTGGAATGTAAATATCTGGGTAAGACGGATCGCACTGTTGCACTTGCGGCGATCGGTTCGTTGTAGGCTGAGTATTTTTCTTACCCCGCCGGAAATCCCAAGGCATCACCGACTGCGATTGATTCCAAAATCCCAACTCTTACTTTATCCCCAGATTTCCTTACTCAGCACGCATCATCAGCAACTATGTTCTGTGTGCCACCAAGGAAGAAGCTCAAAATCGCGGATGCTGTCTATGGATGCGGTAGTACTTGGGGTTGCCTAGTAAGTCATTTAATCTGAAATACTTCCTCTCAATCACTCTTCTTCATCTGTCACATCACTATATGCTGAATTGTCCACTGCTAATACAGGCTTGCCCATAGCAGCTTCAATTTTGGCAATTATCATCTGTTGACGCGATGCCATGAAACTCTCAAAGTCGTCCTCTCAAACTGTTACTGCTCCATAATGAATACGCTGCTGATGAGAGATTTTGAAAAGTGTATTAGTTTTAACTATAAACCCTTAGTAAAATTAAGAAATATTATGTTTAGGTAAAGATTTGGAAAAAGATGTAAATTCATCTATCTAAAGGGTAGATTTAAAATAGTTAAAAAAAGTTTATAACCAATGCTTAAAAGTCTCAATTTCTGAATATTTTGACCTCAAAAACTATTTAGTGTTTAAGTAGCTGTAATAAATGCTAAATATCTATCTTTTGGGAAATCACGAGCTTTGATAGAACTGCCCTCATTTCACATTAACTAACAAACATAAAATCATCTGTTTTTCCTTCTTTTAATAGCTTTATAACCACTGTGTTACAGCTTTTTAAAAAATGAATATAGGGTTGAGCTTACTTGGTATTTTATCAAATTTGAAAAACTTTATTGAATTTAATGTGTACGAAAGTCAGTATACGCAAAATAATTTTACTGAAAAGCCGATTTTGTTAAATGAGGAATACCTCACTGGGTACGACTATACGAACAAAAATTCATTGCCAGAGGTGAAAGCTTCAGATAATCAGCTAAAAACAGACTGGCAGCAGATACTTTATTCGTTGACGGAACTTAGCCCGTTTCCAATTGGGATTGTATGCCTGAAAAGCCAACAAGTTCTCTTTAAAAACGAATTATTAGCGCCTTTTTTTGGAATCGATTCAAGTCAAACATTCGACAAAGTTATCCCTGGTTTTTATGCCCAGCCTGCTTTATGGACTCAATTAGTTAATAAGCTTAAAAGTGGCGACCCGATCAATAATTGTGCTGTAGAGGTAAAAAAAACCAATGGTGATACCTTTAAGGCACAAATTTCAGCTAAGGTTGTTAATTACGAAGACAAACTGGCGGCACTATTCATATTCATGAATAGTACTGAGTATTTAAAAAACCAGCAGGAGAGTTTCTTATTAACAAATTCTGTACAACAAATAACAGATCCTATTGGCTTCACACACAGCCAGCCGAATTTGGTAGATGTTAACTCTTCTATTGTAAAGATTACAGGTAATCTGAGTACCCGAAGAGGTGAAAAAATCTCAATATTACAGGAGTCAAAAGTAGATTTACGTCTGATGGAACGTGCAATTGCTGCTAGTAGTAATGGGATTATTTTGACAGATCCTAATCAACCAGATAATCCCATCATTTACGTCAATCCAGCCTTTGAGTTGATCACAGGCTACTGTGCCAGTGAAGTTATTGGAAGAAACTGCCGCTTTTTGCAAGGAAATGATTCAGAGCAAGTAGCCCTTCAGGAATTACGTAGTGCTATTCAAGAACAAAGAGAATGTCATGTCATTTTACGGAATTACCGCAAGGATAATGTACCGTTTTGGCATGAACTATACTTAGCTCCGGTGTTTGACAATTCTGGTTATCTGACTAATTTTATTGGTATCCAAACTGATATTACTCACCATCTAGAAGCTCTTGAAGCATTACGAAAGCAAGAAGAACAGTATCGCCGCATTGTACAAACAGCAACTGAAGGAATTTGGGTACTCGATAGAGACAATCGTACTACTTTTGTGAACCAACAGATGGCAACAATGTTGGGTTACACCATTGAAGAAATGATGGGTGCAACGCTGTTTTCTTGTAAGGATTCAGGTGGCAGAGTATTGACAAAAGGAACACTTGAGGGAGAATATCACAAATATGAACCAAAACCTGCCTCAAGAATTAGACCCAGAAAGCTTGAACCAGTTGCCGAAAGAAAAACTGG
>NZ_JADEXT010000035.1:0-84025 GCF_015206985.1 Nostoc sp. LEGE 12447
CAAAGATTGTTGTGATTAACGTTCCAAAGTCTATGCTAGTCATGGGGGAAGTCTGAGTTGAAAAGCTGGTAACTTTCATCTTCTTACTTCTCCCGCCTTTTTTCCTAATTCACATTAGGCGTGAGTTCATAAAGTTTACTAGCAGTTAATAGCGTTTCATTTTAATAATGATATAAATACGTTGGTAGGGGTACAGCAATTTGTATAAGTCCCAAATTTCTAAATTTCATGTAACTAACATTAAAAAAGACAGGCTTGTTGCCTGTCCTACAAATAATGATTTAGCAAAGAATTTAGAAATTCATTTCAGCAGCTTGAACTTTCTCAACCTGCTTCTTCTTCAGCACAAGCATAACTTGAGCCAACATTACAAGAGCGACGAACGCAATCATCCATTTGACTCTAGAGGAATCTTGCAGTACGATTTCTGCATCTATTTGACCGAATCCACCGACGTTCGGGTTGTTGGTCAAAGCATCACCAGTCTTAACTGCTTGCCCTTCGGAAACAATCAGGTCTGGCCCTAAAGGAACCGTATCAACAACAACATCACCAGATTCAGGTTGGATGTTTACTAGATATTTGACGTTACCATCTCCATCTTCCTCTTTGGCAATCTTGGTAATTGTGCCAGTCGCGGAAGCGTTGTAAACAGAGTTGTTGCTCTTTTCGCCAGTAGGATAAACTTGTCCGCGTCCCCGATTACCACCTACGTGAACTGAATATTTACCGAAGTGGATGTTTTTGTCGGTTGCGGGATTGGGAGAAAGAACTGGGAAGATGATTTCCTGATACTGTTCACCAGGTAAGGGACCGACGATGACGACATTTTCTTTGTCTTCGCTGTAGGGTTGGAAGGCAGTGTCGCCAATTTCTTCTCTAAGTTCCTCAGAAATACGGTCTTCAGGAGCAATCTTAAAGCCTTCAGGTAGCATCAGTACAGCACCGACGTTCAAGCCAACCTTAGAACCATCGGCACCAACTTGCTGGGCGGAAAGATCGTAAGGGATTTTCACTATAGCTTTGAATACAGTGTCAGGTAGAACCGATTGAGGAACTTCTACTTCTGTAACTTTGGCGGCTAGGTGACAGTTGGCACAAACAATCCGCCCGGTTGGTTCGCGGGGGGTTTCGGGATAGGTTTGCTGTGCCCAAAATGGATAGGCGGCAGCTGATTGGGGAAGGGCTAGATCGCTGGTGAAGTAAAATGTCACAGTGGCGATCGCTATGAGCAATGTTTTTACGATCGCTCTAGCACTGCGAGTTAACCTCGCTGTTCGGAAAACATTTCTCATCTCTAATAAGGGCAACGATTGAATTTGTCATTAGTCATTGGTCATTAGTCATTAGTCATTAAGCCCTGAACAAAGGACGAATGACTAAGAACTAAGGACAAAATTATTAACTCCACCAAGGAGCATCACCGGTGCGGAAGTCGGTTTCAGTCCAAGGGGTCAAAACGATTTTGTCGTCGCTTACATTGGTATGGGCTAAAGCCAAAGACAGTGGTGCTGGGCCCCGAACAACCTTACCAGTTTCGTCATACTGGGAACCATGACAAGGACATTTGAATTTGTTCTCAGCAACGTTCCAGGGGACGACACAACCTAAGTGAGTGCAGATGGCGTTAATGCCATAATCTTTGATCGCCTCTTTGCTGTCTACCACAATATAGGTAGGATCTCCCTTAAGTCCTTGGACTAGGTTGCGATCGCCTGCATTCCGGTTTTCTAGAAATTTGGTGACGCTAACATCGTTACCTAGCTCATCTTTTGCCGTTGTACCGCCACCAGCACCACCAGCAGCCGGTGGAATAAAGTAGTTGACAACGGGATACAATGCACCCAGAGCTACTCCAGTGACAGTCCCAAAAGTGAGCAGATTCATGAACTGACGACGACCCATATCGGGCACGTCTGCTGATTCAGAAAATTGAGCCATAATCTACGCGCTCTTTGTGTATTTTGTTAAGCATTTTGACAAAAGTACTGTACTTGAGGAACTCTTGTCTAAGTCGAAATGCTAGCGCTCACAACGATGCCATACTTCTTTGTTCCAAGATATAAAAAGCATCTTTTCTGTTAGCATTACATTTCTTTATATCCTTATCATACTGGAGTCACGGAACTTAACATCATAACTAAATGTAAAATCTGATTGAGAAAAGCTATGACAGGACAGGAATTACGTCAGATGTTGCTTGATAAGTGGGGATATTCTTATGATGTCCAGTTCCGGCGGGCACAGGGAAAGATATTTTTGCAAGTAATGTGGAAATACGTGGAGCAGGCTTCTTTTCCCTTGAGTGAGGCGGAATACCAAGAGCATCTTGACAGCATTGCTAATTATCTCCATGCTTTGGGCGGGTCAACACAAGTACAAACATTTATTGCCCAAACACGCGATCGCCCCCGCCTCGGTAAGGCTGTTAGCATTCCTCTAGATTTGGGTGAACGTTCTTCAGAATGGATATTGTGACCAAGTTTTTCTTCCTTTTCCCTTTCTGGTAATAGCTAATTAAACTAATTCCAGGCAATTCTCCTTGTCTGAATTTTTAACTTAATATTCACAACTTTTTGATTTCCAAAACCGCTTATCTTAGCTATGCAGTCACCAAATCCGATCTCACTCTCCTCGCTGACCCCTTCATTACTAACGGCTTTAGAAGTGTGCAGTGATGAATCGGTGTATGCTCCGGGCTATATTCAGCCGCATGGAATCTTGCTGATGCTGCAAGAGCCACACCTTAGAATCTTGCAGATTAGCGAAAATGTGGAACAGTTTTTTGGGATTTCGGCAGAAGCATTGCTGGGTCAACCATTGCAACGATTGTTTTCTGGCGATCAAGTGCAGCGACTTGCTGGGTATCTAGCTCAAGATAACCTGGAGCTTTGCAATCCGTTTCAACTAAAAACGCGGCGGAGGGTTGCCCAAACTGATTGGCAACAGAAAAATCAAATATTCACAGGTATAATGTACCGGATGATAGATGGGTTGATCCTGGAATTAGAACCTCAGCAATCCAGCAACAGCATTCATTCAACCCAGTTCTATCACCGTCTACAAGGGGCGATCGCCAATCTCCGTAATGCCACTAACCTAAAAAATATGGCTCAAACCCTTGCCAGAGATGTGAAAAGAATGACTGGGTTTGATCGGGTGATGGTCTACCGCTTTAAGGCAGACGACAGTGGTGTGGTGATTGCAGAGCAGAAACAGAGGCATTTAGAAAGCTACTTGGGACTGCACTATATGGCGACAGATATTCCCGCACCAGCCCGCAAGTTGTTTTGCCGCAAGTTGATACGATTCATTCCTGATGTCAATTACACCCCGATCCCCCTGATTCCCAGCAACTATCCTCTGACGGATACACCCCTGGATCTGAGTAATTCTGTGTTACGAGGAGTGTCTCACTATCACATTGAATACTTACAAAACATGGGGGTTGCTGGGTCGATGACGATTTCGTTGCTCAACGACAAACGTCTCTGGGGATTAATTGCCTGTCACCACTCCAGCCCGAAACTAGTGGATTATGAAACTCGCAAAGCCTGTGAATTTTTAGGACAGTTTGCCTCAATTGAACTGGTGCATAAGCAAGAACAAGAATTGCATTTTTACCGAACACGGGTGAAAAGGATTCAGAATGAACTGCAACAAACATTATTGCAAGAGTCCAATTTTATTGAGCAAGTGTTGAGCCGAAATACTTTTCAATTACTGGAGCTAGTTCATGCTCAAGGAGCGGCGATTTCACTTGACGGTCATCTGACATTAGTTGGTTAAACGCCATCAATTACCCAAGTGCAGGATCTGGTGACGTGGTTGGTGCAACACCAGGGGGAACAAGTGTTTACCACTGATTCCCTCTCACGTTTATATCCAGAAGCGAGGGCATTTAAAGATCAAGCTAGCGGCATACTCGCAATTTCAATTTTATTCAATCATGTTAAACAAAAGTCTTACCACATTATCTGGTTTCGACCAGAGCAAATCCAGACAGTGAATTGGGTCGGCAACCCCCAGGATACAGTGAAAATCAATGAAATTGGAGAGATGGAATTGTGTCCCCGAAAGTCGTTTGAACTGTGGAAGGAAACCGTGAGAGAAACTTCCTTGCCTTGGGAAATGGCCGAACTAGAAGCCGCTAGTGAGATGCGAAATACGCTGATGTTGGCACTGCTGGAGTTTTCCCAGATAGCCCTAGAAGAAGCGGCAGAACAAGCCGCGATCGCTAACCGTGCCAAAAGCCAGTTCCTCGCTAAAATGAGCCACGAACTGCGAACTCCTCTCAATGCCATTTTGGGATTTACTCAGTTGATGAACCGCAGCAACAAGATTCCATCTGAGTTTCAAGAAGATTTAGACATCATTAGCCGCAGTGGAGAACACTTGCTAACCTTGATCAACGATGTGTTGGAAATGTCCAAAATTGAAGCGGGTCAGTTACAGCTAACGGAAAATTGTTTCGATTTGCATCAATTAATCTACTCCATCAGAGATATGGTTGCCCTCAAAGCTTTAGAGAAAGGAATTGATTTGAGAACACAACAGCATACCAGCGTTCCTCGCTATGTGTATGGTGACGAATCAAAACTGCGCCAAATTCTGCTCAACCTATTAAGCAATGCGATCAAATTTACGACAACAGGTAATGTCAGCCTGCGATTACAAGTTTTGACCGGGAGAGTGTCCAGCATCAACTCACTTGATTTAACAGAACGCAGTCCCTCTATTTATACCGATGATTCCAAACCAATCATCACTCTTCATGTCGAAGTTGAAGATACTGGATGTGGTATCGCTCAGTCTGATTTGGAAAATGTGTTTGCGGCCTTCATGCAAACAGAACTAGGTCGCCATAATCAAGGTACAGGTTTAGGCTTATCGATTAGCCGTCAGTTTGCCCGTTTAATGGGTGGTGATATTACAGTGCGAAGCACCCTAAATCAGGGGTCTACTTTTATTTGTGAGGTTTTACTGAGTCTGGGCAACTCAATAGATATCATCGCGCCGGAAACGACTCGCACTGTTATCGGTCTAGAACCCGGACAGCCCACTTATCGCATTTTGGTGGTGGAAGACTTTCAAGAAAATCGTCAGTTGCTCATCAGGCTATTGGAATCAGTTGGGTTCGAGGTCTGTGCTGCCGAGAACGGAAATGAAGCGATCGCGCTCTGGGAAAAGTGGCACCCCCACCTAATTTTAATGGACATTCAAATGCCCGTGGTGGATGGCTACGAAATTACCCGACAAATTCGAGCGGGGGAAAGAGGTAAAGACGTGGTGATTATTGCGGTGACGGCTTATGCCTTTGAGGAAGACTATACCACCAGCATTCAAGTAGGCTGCAACGACCACATTAATAAACCATTTATAGAAGCTATCCTATTTGAGAAGATTGCACACTACTTAAGAGTCCGCTACTGCTACCGTGAAAAAGTTTTACCGGGGTTAGACCAGCAAAATTTACTTCAGAAATCCCTAACAGCTAAAGATTTACAGGTAATGTCGCCAGAGTGGATTATTCAGGTGCATCAAGCAGCTTTGGATCTCAACGATGCCGAACTCTACAATCTCATCGCTCAAATCCCCAACCAGGAGCAAGTTCTCGTCAATGCTCTGAAATATCTGGTGGAGAACTTCGAGTTGGAAGCGATCGCAACTCTCACCCAAACTCAGTAAAAAGATTATGGCTAATTTACTTAAATCCCCTTCGGAAACGAATATCCTGATCGTGGACGATACCCCCGATAATCTACGGTTGTTAACCAAAATACTAGAGTTACAGGGTTATACCATCCGTAAATCCATCAATGGGAGAATGGCATTACAAGCTGCCGAGCGACATCCACCGGATCTAATTCTGCTTGACATCAATATGCCCGAAATGAATGGCTATGAAGTTTGTCAACAGTTGAAAGCATCAAAAACAACAGAGCAAATTCCGATTATTTTTATTAGTGCCCTTGACCAAATTAATGATAAAGTGCAGGCTTTTGAACTGGGTGGAAAAGACTATATCACCAAACCATTTCAAGAACTTGAAGTGCTAATGCGAGTCAGAAATCAGCTACTCATCAAACAGCAACATCAACAACTTCTTGAGCAAAATCAACGCCTAGAGCATGAAATTCAGGAACGCCTGAAGGCTGAAGCAGAGGTAAGGCAGCTATCTTTAACTGATGAATTGACAGGATTATATAATCGACGTGGTTTCTTTTGGCTGGCAAATCATCAATTCAAAATTGCCCGACGTACAGAAATATTTTGCTGTCTTTTGTTTGTTGATTTAGATGGTTTAAAGCAGATTAATGATTCTCTAGGACATGAAATAGGAGACAGAGCGATCGTTGACACAGCCCAATTACTAAAACAAAGCTTCCGTGAGTCGGATGTTATTGCCCGTATAGGAGGAGATGAGTTTGTAATATTTGTTCCTGTCTGCTCCCCAGGCAATACAGATGAATTTCGTCCGCGATTGCAAGAAAATATTGAGCGCTTTAATCAAGAGCATAATTACTCATATCAACTATCCATAAGTGTTGGTGCTACCCAATGTGCTTTAAATGAAAACGTTTCACTAGAACAATTGCTAGAAGAGGCTGACAAGCTCATGTATGAGCATAAACGTGCTAAACGCCTCGTAACTTAACAAAAAATAAATATTGGCATCAGTTGCCAGAATTCAATTCTGAATTCTGTATAACTGGTAAGCCAACGCTGGGATTAAAATTTTTTACCTATTCTATATTACTTATTCCAAATGTTATTTACCTGTGAGCTTCACCAGCCCAACACCACCGAAATAAAGCCCTAAAACGGCTCCTGCCAAAAGACTTTGAGTTAGAGGATCGGTAGAAGGTGTAAGTACGGCTCCTAAAACTACTGCTCCCATAATCACGTAACGCCAACCAGAAACCATCCGTTCAGACGAGACAATATTCAAATTACCAAGCAACAATTGGATGATAGGAATTTGAAATGCTAAACCAGTGCTGAATAAAAGTAGCAGCACAAATTCAAAATATTTATCTATTGACCAAAGTTGTTCAACTACATCTGCTCCGTAGCTGATGAAAAATTTCAATGCTGCGGGGATAAGGAGTAAATAAGCAAATGCTAAACCCGCGCCAAACAGTACACTTGAACCCAAAACCACAGGCCCCAGTAAACGGCGTTCGCGGCGAGTCAGTCCTGGAAGCACAAATTGGATAATTTGGTAAAGAATAAAAGGACTAGAAAGTACTAAACCAGTGTAGGCTGCAACTTTGAAGGAGACAAAGAAATATTCTCCGGGTGCAAGTTGGAGAAATTTTACTCCTTGCGCTGGAACCTCAAGCAGTTGAACAATCGGCTTAACGGCAAAGAAACAGCCAATAATACCTATCGCTACGGCAATCAGCGAATAGAAAATGCGCTGTCGTAACTCTTCTAGGTGGTCGAAAAGGGACATTTCGACTTCATCGGGCAACTCATTAAGAGGATCTGTGTCTGAATTGCCATATCCTTCTGGATCGATGTTGGGAACGTTTACAGTATCTACGTCTTGTAAAGGCGGCATGAGTCAGCTAGTAGGCAACATTTATAACCGAGTGCTAAGTAATAAGCAAGATTTTTTACTCAGGACTTGGAACTCAGCACTCTTCATTATTTTATCCGGGGAATGCAGCTACCAAGATATGTTTTTGGATGCTGTGGGTTTTTTGTCCTGTTTTTTAGGGTTGCATCTGCATAAGTTAGTAGGAAGCCATCTTGTAGGCAATGCCTAACCTAAAAAAGGGTGGAACTGATAATTTAGAAATCACGTCTCTGCGGCTAGTAGTCTGTCTAACTTGTTTTGATGGTTTGTGGTAAGCATTTTAGTGCAAGAATAAGGGCTAAAATCCTTGCTAAGAGATTGTTTACCCATCAATTTCAAGTTGATACACGACTAGTAGTGCTGGGTAAATTCACACAACATCAACATATAATACTCAGTTTTAAAAATCCGGTTCATCAAGGTGGCATCTATACATACATAGCGCAATCGGAAATTTTTAGCTGAGGTTGAGTATGAAACGGACAATTTGCATTGTCATGATGGCATTGCCTGTTTATTTATACAATGTTGGACTAAGCAATAGTCTTAGTAGTGATGTGACAATTGTCAAAAACCAGCCTCCGATAATAGCTGCTCTAATTGCTTACAGTACAAATGCTCCGTCACGCATATTACCTTGGCAAATATCAGCTAGAGATGACCAAACTGAAGATTGTCTTCGGGCTGGTATTTGCAAAGATTGATACTAATTGGGAATTGGTAGTCCAAATTATAAAAAAGAAAATTAATGGTTGTAGAACATCAACGTACAGTGGTGGTTACGGGAGCATCAACAGGAATTGGCCGAGCATGTGCTTTGCTTTTAGACCAGTTGGGCTTCTCTGTTTTTGCTGGCGTGCGTCAAGATATTGATGCTCAAACACTTAAGCAGAAAGGATCGCCAAGACTGATTCCAATTTTTTTAGATGTTACTGATGCTGAATCGATCGCAGCTGCGGTTGATAAGGTAACAAATGAAGTCGGTGGTACTGGAATTTTAGGTTTGGTGAATAATGCCGGAATCGCTATCCCTGGGCCTTTAGAATTATTAGCGATCGCAGAATTTCAACACCAAATGCAGGTTAATGTCACCGGACAATTAGCAGTGACACAAGCATTTCTTGGCCTATTACGCCAAAGTCGGGGCCGAATTGTCAATATGGGTTCCATTGCTGGTAGGAGTCCTACGCCGTTCTTAGGAGCTTACAATGCTTCTAAGTTTGCCTTGGAAGCACTCACTGATGTCATGCGGATGGAATTACGTCCTTGGGGAATCTCGGTTTCAATTATTGAACCTGGTTCCATTGCTACCCCAATTTGGGAAAAGTCCCTAAGCCAATCGGAAGTAGCACAGCATGATTTACCACAATCGGCACAAAATCTCTACGGTCAAGCAATGAATATTGTCCGCAAGAAAATGCAGATTCTCGCATCTAAGGGAATTTCTGCGGATATTGTCGCTCAGACTGTTGTTCATGCGCTCACTGCAAAGCAACCCAAGACGCGCTATCTGGTTGGTTCAGATGCCAAACTCGGAGCGGTGCTAAAGCATATTTTGCCTGATAAGCTACATGACCAGATAATTTTATACTCAATGGGATTGTAGATTAGCGATCGTCAATACTTCAGGGCTAGGGCGTGTTTTCAAACTACTCGTTTAGCCTCCTAATTTTTTAGATCCCCCTAAATCCCCCTTAAAAAGGGGGACTTGAAGAGATTTTTAGCTCCCCTTAGAAAGGGGGGTTGGGGGGAGCTAAAACTTTGGAAACACGCCCTAGTCACTCTGAATTCAAAAGCTGTTATGAACAAAAACATGATTTTATTGATGAAAATTATGCTTTTCATCAACAAAATCGTTCTGGTCATCAACAAAATCGTTCTGGTCATCAACAAAATCGTTTTGGTCATCAACAAAATCGTTTTGGTCATCAACAAAATCGTTCTGGTCATCAACAAAATCGTTTTGGTCATCAACAAAATCGTTCTTGTCATCAATAAAATCGTTATTTTTGTAACTAGAGGCAGGAATCTAGTCAAAAATTAACTCTAAATTAAAGTTGTAATTAACCAACGCTTTTGCTAAAAGTCTTATGTTGCAAGGATTGTAGATTATTCTCTCGCAAAAGTGACAAAAGCTCTTTAATAACTCAAGCTGATAACGGGTTCAAGAGAGCTACAAAACTGTACTTAACAGTACCTTTTTTTGTACCGGATATTTTTAATATTGATAAGAGTAGCTTATTGAATATTAGATGATTTTGTTATTTGTACTTATAGTAGTATTTTTGCTTAATTTAACTAAAATCTCAGCATTACTATGTGCTACATCTAACTTATGTATAAACAATTATCCGAAATTCTGCTAGTTTAGTTAGTAGTTTGATTAAAATAAAGCATAAATTCCCTAAAATCAATATATTTATTCAGTAAATTTTGTCATCCCCATTCTTGAGTGAACTTGATTAGTTATGCTCCTAGATTTAGAAAGATTTTATCAGGCTTGCAATCCGAGCAGACCTCTAATCATAGGAAACGCCAGCGATCGCAGGTACTATATTGATTTTGCTGCGGTACGGGGTGGCAAAATTATCGAAGCTTTGCAGCGCACGATCGCTAAAATATCGCCCGATGAACCAACTTGTCAGCTATTTACAGGACATCTCGGCTGTGGAAAATCAACGGAATTGTTGCGGTTAAAAGCTGAGTTAGAAGCGCAGCAATTTCATGTAGTTTACTTTGAGTCTACCCATGTCTTAGAAATGGCAGATGTGGATGTGACTGATATTTTGTTGGCGATCGCAGGACAAGTAAGTGAGAGCCTAGAAGCCATGAAAATCAGGCTCAAATCTACTTACTTTAGCAAGTTGTTTGGTGAAATCGTAGATTTTCTGCAAACGCCAATTGACCTGGGGGTAGAAGCAGAGTTGTCTGTGGGAATTGCCAAAATTACAGCCAAAACTAAAGAAAGTCCCCAGTTGCGGCGGCGGTTAAGAGATTATTTAGAACCGCGAACAGCAAACATTTTACAGTCAATTAATCAAGAATTGCTAGAACGTGCCATCAAGGAACTAAAAACTAGAGGTAAAAAAGGACTGGTGGTTATTGTTGATAACCTGGATAGAGTTGCAATTCGACCTTTACCATCGGGGCGATCGCTGCCAGAATACTTATTTATTCAGCGTGGTGAACAGTTACGCAAACTAAATTGCCATGTAGTCTACACTATTCCTTTAGCTCTGACTTTCTCCAACGATAGCGCCGAACTTCAACATCGTTTGGGGGGAGGAGTCGCACCAAAAATGTTACCGATGATACCTGTACGTCTGCGCTCTGGAGAGATTTTTCCTCAAGGGCTAGCAATGTTGCGGCAAATGGTACTAGCTAGAGCTTTCCCAGACATTTTACCTAGCGATCGGTTAGGCTTAATTACAGAGGTGTTTGATAGTTTGGAAACCTTAGATCGGTTGTGCTTGATTAGTGGTGGTCATGTCCGCGACTTGCTAGGGTTACTGTTTGACTGTCTGCGAGA
This sequence comes from Nostoc sp. LEGE 12447, assembly GCF_015206985.1. NCBI lineage: Bacteria > Bacillati > Cyanobacteriota > Cyanophyceae > Nostocales > Nostocaceae > Nostoc > Nostoc sp. LEGE 12447. Next base: position 11,115 of record NZ_JADEXT010000035.1, read on the forward strand.
ACAAGATCCACCTTTTGAGCGGGAGTGTGTTGATTTGGTGATTCAAAGACAGCGAGATTACCGAGCTAATGCGATCGATCCTCATGAGTGGGAATTAATCTTTCAGGTAGTGCAACAGCAAAGAGTTAGAGGTGATATAGAATACCACACTTTATTGCGAAGTTTATTTGTATTTGAATACCGAGATCATCAGGGAGCTTGGTTTGCCGTCAACCCAGTTTTAGCAGAGACGGAAAAATTTAAATCATGGTTGAACGACACCCACAAACAGATATAAGAGCAGCTAATGAGCGGGCTTTACGGAGTTTGGGGAGAGCAATTGCCCTTTCTAGCGGTCAATTCTCTCTGGTTTTGGTGTGCTGCAATTATCGAGTTTTGCAAGAACTTATGCTGCAACGACTCGAAGAACTCTCTTCAGGAGTACACCATATTCAAAAGGTAATTCTGCCGCATAATGCTAGAAGTCTTTACACAAGTATTCATTTACAACTGGTAACTGAAGATAATCCGCCATCGGCGTTGATGATTTTGGGTTTGGAGTCAGTAGATGGAATCGACGATTTACTGAGGTCTATCAATCATATTCGTGATGAATTTCGCAAACGCCACCCATTTCCGATGATTGTGTGGGTGAATGAAGAAGTGTTGCAAAAGGTAGTCCGTTTAGCACCAGATTTTGCGAGTTGGGCGGCTACACCGATTCGGTTTGAGATGACAACTCAATCATTGCGGCAATTTTTGCAACAGGAAACGGACGCTTTATTTGCCACGGTGTTACCAAGCGATGCTGGACAACACCAACCTCCTCAAGTTGCCAAGCATTATTTCACTGTGGAGCAAGTCTGGAAAAATAGCTATGAACTCCACTTTGCTATTGAAGAGTTGCACAATCGTGGGATTACTTTAGAGCCAGAATTACACGCTAGTTTAGAGTTTGTTTTTGGTCTAGATAATTATATTAGCGATCGCATCAGTACAGCTTTAAGCCACTTTCAGCAAAGCTTGCAAGTTTGGCAAAAATTAGAGGAAATCGGAAATAGGCAAGTAGAGGGAGATGAAAGAGTATTTTCTTCCCCTACACCTCCATCCCCCCCATCGCCGCTACCTTTGCGACAGGGAATCTTGCTGTTTTATATTGGGCTATGTTATTGCCGTTTCGCAGAGCAAAATCAAACAGAAAACCGTCGTCATTGGTATACAGCTAAATCTTATTTTCAGCAATGTTTGAATGTTTTACAGGTGGCTGGGCGTTTAGATATAGTTGCTGGGTTTATTAGTCAACTCGCTGAAGTTTTGCAATATCTGCAAGAGTGGGAAGAATTGCAGACAGTTGCCCAAAAGTCTCTGGAGTTGCATCAAACTTATGGTAGTCAAATTCAATTAGCTTGTGACTACGGTTTTCTCGCACAAGTGGCTGTGCAGCAGTCTCGGTGGGTACAGGCGAGTATATTAGCCCATGTATCGCTGTTGAAATTAGGTGAAGCGCAAAAGCACAACGATCCTTATAACTGCTTATTTCCCTTACTGTTAGCGCAAATTTACTATTTAGTGTTGGCGAAAGCACAGCGAAATTTAGGTGAGCTAGTAATCGCTCATGAATACTTAGAAAAAGCAACAAGAGAATTGTCAGCAGCTTTAGAAAGCAGTGCCCATCAATACGATGCCCATCGTTATATTCGCTTATTGCGGACACTGCGATCGCTATACTTTGAAGAAGGCCGCTATCTGGAAGCCTATTACATTCGACAGAAACGGCGTTCTGTTGAGCAGCAGTATGGTTTTCGGGCTTTTATTGGTGCAGGGCGCTTGCAACCCCAAAGACAAGCAACAAACCCAGCATTGATGTCACATTCTGGAAGTAGCAGCGTTGCTTTAGAAATTGCGGCTTCTGGTCGGGAGCGTGATATTAATAACTTAATTGGGAGAATAAGCCGCGCCGATCAAAAGCTGACGGTGATTCACGGTCAATCAGGGGTAGGTAAGAGTTCTATTGTCACTGCTGGTTTAGTTCCAGCACTGCAAAATCGAGCTATTGGCGATCAAATAGCCGTGCCTGTAGTATTGCAAGTTTATACCGATTGGGCGCGGGAATTAGAGAAATCTTTAAGTGAAGCGATGTTTAGTGACGCATCCCTTGCCGTCTACGCTGATATTAAGCTAGAAGCAACCATCGAAGCGGCGGAGGTTTTGCCCTACTCTCCTACACCCATCACCATCGTCAGAATTTTACAACAACTCAAACAAAATGCTGATAACCATCTGATTACAGTTTTAATTTTTGACCAATTTGAAGAATTTTTCTTTGGTTATAGCGATCGCAACCAAAAGCAAGAATTTGATAAATTTATTAGTGATTGCCTAAATATCCCCTTTGTCAAAGTTATCCTTTCGTTACGAGAAGATTACTTACATCGTTTGTTAGATTTTAAACATCTTTCGGCATTAGAAGCGATTAATAATAATATTCTCGACAAGCATATTCGCTACCAGTTGAATAACTTTTCACCAGAATATGCTAAAGCAATTATCCAAAAATTGACCGAGCGATCGCAGTTTAATTTAGAACCTGTTTTAATCGATGCCTTAATCGAAGATTTATCCACAGAATTTGGAGAAGTCCGCCCCATTGAATTGCAAGTTGTGGGAGCGCAAATTCAAGATGAGCGCATTACTACTCTAGAAGAATATCAGCCATATAGACCCAACAAACTCATCGAGCGATATCTTAAAGAACTGATTAAAGACTGCGGCCCAGAAAATGAACGAGCCGCGTTACTCGTCTTATACTTATTAACAGATGAAAGTAATAATCGACCATTTAAAACTCGTGCTGAATTAGCGGCACAGTTAGCAGAATTAGAAGATGCCAGCAAATTAGAGTTAGTATTAGACATTTTAGTACGCTCCGGTTTGGTAGTACTATTCCCTGATGTACCAGAACGCTATCAACTGATTCACGATTATTTAGTAGACTTAATTCGCTACTTACAACAACAAGAATCGAGCCTACAGGTACAACTAAATCAGTTGCGCCACAAAGTAGAACAAAGTAAAGCTGAAATTGACCGACTTAAGAGCGAACTTAGCCAAAAAACGCAGCGTTCCACATTAGTAGATTCTTATCCTCAACAGGGAGTGGACTTACTAACAGAATTGCGAGAATTACACAAGCGGGAAGAATTGAGTCAGTTACAAATTGAACAATTACGAGCTGAACTGAAAGAAAAAGAATTAACAGCAAAACTTGCAGAAAGTCAAAAGAAACAAAGACTTAGTGAAGCTCAATTAAATCGTTCGTTGAAAATTGCCTTGACTGCTTCTTTTCTTGCCATATTGGGATTAAGTGTTTCCATAGTAACAGCAGTAGATAGTGAAATTAAAACCCTTAGTGCATCCAGTGAAGCCCTCTTTGCCTCACAAAAAGGTATTGATTCTTTAAAAGAAGCTTTAAGGGCAGGAAGAAAATTACAACAAATAGTTTGGGTAGATTCCTACACAAGAGAGCAAGTACAGACGGCACTTTATCAAGCTGTTTCTGGGTTGAAAGAATATAACCGCTTGGAGGGGCATCTATCTGGAGTAAATAATGCTACATTCAGTCCTGACCGTTCTTTAATTGCTTCAGCTAGTGCGGATACTACAATTAAACTTTGGCTTCCTGATGGTAGCTTGTTCAAAACCTTATCTGGGCATGAAGATGTAGTTAATAGCGTCAGTTTCAGCCCCGATGGTCAAATTGTTGCTTCCGCTAGTCAAGATAAGACGGTAAAACTTTGGAGCCGAGAGGGTGTACTACTTGTTACTCTATTAGGGCATCAAGGTGTAGTGAATAGTGCCGGTTTTAGCCCAGATGGACAAATTATTGCCTCAGCGAGTACAGACAAGACAGTAAAACTGTGGAGTCGGGATGGTAAACTGCTCAAAACCTTGCCAGGACATGATGGTGCAGTTTTGAGCGTCGCTTGGTCAACCGATGGACAGACCATTGCTTCTGGGAGTGCAGACAAGACAGTAAAATTGTGGAGTCGGGATGGGAAGCTGCTCAAAACCTTGCAGGGACATGATGATGCAGTTAAAAGTGTAGCTTGGTCAACCGATGGGAAAGCGATCGCTTCTGCTAGTTTAGACCAGACAATCAAACTGTGGAATTTAGAGGGGAAATTACTGCGAACCCTATCAGGGCATAGTGCTGGAGTTACCAGCGTCAGTTTTAGCCCAGATGGTAATACCATCGCTTCTGCAAGTACCGACGAGACAATCAAACTTTGGAGTTTTGAAGGTGTGCTGCTAGGAACCCTGAAGGGACATAATAATTGGGTTAACAGCGTCAGTTTCAGCCCAGATGGTCGCACCCTAGCTTCTGCAAGCCGGGACAAAACTATTAAACTCTGGCATTGGGACGATATCTTATTGCGAAAACCCAAAGCCGCTAATGATGACTGGATAACTAGCATCAGTTTTAGCCCAGGCGATCGCACCTTAGCAGCAGGGAGTCGAGACAAAACTGTAAAACTATTTAGCCGCGAAGGTAAACTACTCCGCATATTTACAGGGCATAAAGGTCAAGTTTGGGGGGTTAGTTTCAGTCCAGATGGTCAAGCGATCGCTTCGGCTAGTAAAGATCAAACAGTGAAGCTTTGGAGTACTGACGGTAAACTGCTCAACACCTTACAAGGTCATAATAGTACCGTCTTGAGTGTAGCTTGGTCGCCTAATAGTCAAGTAATTGCCTCAGCTAGTAAAGATAAAACAGTAAAGCTTTGGAGTCGAGATGGTAAGCTGCTCAACACCTTGCAAGGACATCAAGATGCAGTGAATTGGGTAAGTTTTAGCCCCGATGGTAAGTTGCTAGCTTCAGCCAGTGATGACAAAACCGTGAAAATCTGGAGTTTAGATGGTAAATTGCTATATACCTTAATTGGTCATAGCCGCCGGGTAAATGGGGTTGCTTGGTCGCCTGATAGTCAAGAAATTGCTTCAGCTAGTATTGATAGCACCGTGAAGATTTGGAACCGAGACGGTCATCTGCTAAGTAATCTTGCAGGTGATGGTGATAGTTTTATTAGTGTAAGTTTTAGCCCCGATGGTAAGACTTTAGCTGCTAGCAGTGATGACAAAGTGAGGATTTGGAACCGCGAAGGGACATTACTGATTGCTTTGAAAGGTGATAAGCAAGAGTTAACCAGCGTCAGTTTTAGTAATGACGGTAAGATTTTAGCTGCGGGTAGTGGTAATGGTACAGTGATTTTCCAAGATTTGGCAGATATCCAACTGGAAAAACTACTAGCACGGGGTTGCGATTTGCTGCATGATTATTTGCAGACTAATCAGAAGGTAATCAAAGGCGATCGCGCAGCGTTAGCGAGTCCGCAAGCGTCTGGCTCCGCCAACGCCAGGGGCGATCGCGCCTTGTGTTCTAGTCGGTGAGCGAGATTTTGTTCCCATTCAGATCGTTAATTTAAAATGAACGTCAAGCTTTGGGAGCGTAATATCGTGTCTGGCTAAAGACTTATCATTTAGACCGCAGGAGGCAGGGCAAAAGAGGCTTTTCCGATTTTTGCACAGATGCGGTAATCATAAGTGATTAACCGGACTTGATATAAGAGAGAATAGCCTACGCACTTACACAGGTTTTTTAGAAAAATCAAATTTTAATACAAATAATCAATGTCAATACTTGTTGTTTCTGCTTGAAATTACCACCTTCTGCATTACCTGGTAAAGCCTGTATATACTCAGCCCGGATTCGTTCCTCAACTCAACCTCAAGCCGTTGTTTCAGAACTACGACAGGAAAATCAGCCAGGACTTATAGACAAAGCTGTACATCTTGGTAGCATTGAGTGAAGTACCCGTCAGCAAGGGAGCGAGGGCGATGTACGCAACCGTCACACAACCACTGACTTTTGAAGAGTTTCTTGCCTGGGACGATGGTTCAGGCAGAGAGTTTGAGCTATTGGATGGGATTCCCGTGCCATTATCAGAACCAAATGCAAATCATGAGGATTTGATCCAGCGACTGTGTGCCTATTTAGAAAATCACTGCCAAGAAAATGACCTGCCTTATGTGTCGCGCCAGTCCAAGCAGGTTCGGCTCAAAACAGCACCAGGAGAAAAGGAAAAAAGCCGGAAAGCAGATATTGTTATATTTGCAAGAGTTGAATGGCAGAGAATGAAAACTAGCTCTAGTTCTGCTGCTGCATATATTCCACCACCCGGAATCATCGAGGTCGTTAGCAACAACTGGAAGGACGACTATTTGACAAAACTTGCAGAATATGAGGACTTGGGCGTTTTCGAGTACATCATTGTAGACTATGCTGCTTTTGGTGGCATTCGGTTCATTGGCTCTCCCAAGCAGCCAACTATTACAATCTACCAACTTGAAGATGCAGAGTATTTACCCCCAAAGATTTTTCGAGGGCAGGATCGAATTGATTCTAGATTGTTTGGGAACATTCCCTTAACGGCTGAACAGATTTTTGCAATGAGTCGCTGATTAGCAATGAAGAAATTTATTATAGTCGTCTTCTTGTCACTAGTTTAATGCGCGATCGCTCTTAGTGTTGGAGGAGCGATCGCTGGCTTAACTCAGTACTATTGATATGGTGTCAATAGGGATTTTTTGGAGACATGAGTGAGCAAAATTGTTATGCAGTACTCTTTTCCAGCTACTACGGTAAAAATAAAATCCCTATTACCTGCTATTAGTTAAGGTCTTAGGGATTTCTTTGGTTACGGGACTGGTGCGGCTCGAACGCACGACCTGACGCTTAGGAGGCGTCCGCTCTATCCAACTGAGCTACAACCCCAACTATGAAGCATATATAATTATAGCAGTACTTTTACCGAGACTGCCAAACATTATCCCAAGAGCCGCCGCCTACTTCTAAACCACAAAGAAAACTTTCTGCTTTCAAGATTACTTTAGATTTTCTCCCATTTAGTTCTCGTAACTCTAAATTTAACTTTCCTTGCATGGTGTCTTTGCAACAGTATCTTAAACCATCCTCTGTGGGCGCACGCAGAGGTGTACCAGCTAAATCTGTGGTTCCTGTCAATTCAATTTCATAATTAGAATTTGTAGCTTTCATTTGCCATCTACCCCAGGGTTGAATTTCCCAATCTACTTGGGAATTCCAGGGAACGAATTCATAAAACTTGCCTTGATAGTGCAACCCAATCATTGCTACAGATTCCATCCACCACAGCACACCCCGCCTTCCACCGCCAGCAGTTAATGCTAAGTCGGGTTCGCCTTCAAAGCAATTACAATTTAGCCAAAACCATTTTTGAGGAAAAGCACCACCCCAATTTTTCTCTCCATAAGCTGGGGCGTTAGTGAATTCGTAGATTTTGCCATTCCAGTCAATTTTTCCACTGGCTAAACCGTGAGCCATCAAAATCTGCCATCCAGGTTCAAAAATCTGTGAGAATGACAGCCAGCCGGCGGTTGATTGCTGAATGCTATTTTTATTACCCCAACCGTATACTGGTTGAATTTCATACTCCCAACGGCAATAATTATTGGTTGCAGGTTCGCTAATTATTCCCTGATTCAAGGTGGCTGTGGCTTGATATCCTTCTTGAACATGATGCTCAAACTCTGCTGGTAGAAGGTACAGAGGAGCAATTTGCAAATCTGTTTTACCCCAATGACCTAAACCCAAAACATCCCGACTACCCCAAAATTTATTCACATCAGGAAAAGTACGGCATAAATACTCATCATCCGGGCCGAGAACTTGGGCTGCACCGCCACTGTGGGGTTTACCGCCGATGGGGTCTTCGATGGAGTACATAAAGGCGAACGTTTGCCCAATTTCCGGTAAAGTGATGCGGTAATACCAGCCTTCAAAAAAGCGGCGACTACCGCCATCCCAGTGATAACCAGAATGGGGCGTTTGGGTTGATTGGAGGAAATTGAGGGGAATAGTTAACATAGTATATAGTTGCCGATTTTTTCAGTATGCGCGATGTCTAACGACAAGCCGAAACGTCTACGCTTCGATATCAATGATGCTTATGAAATTCTTGGGCTAGAACCCGGTGCGTCTCAAGCACAGGTAAAGCGAACTTACCGTAAACTGGTAAAAATTTGGCATCCCGATCGCTTTTTTGATCCAAAGCAAAAACAGGAAGCTGAGGAAAAAATCAAATTAATTAACGTAGCTTACAACAAGCTCAAATCAGAAAGTCCATCTGAACCTCCCATTTCAGAAAATCCCTCTTCATCTTCGCCTAAAAATCCCACAAAAATATCTGTCAATCGTTGGGATGCAGAAGCTTTCTATACTTTAGGCGTAGAGAATGCCACGGAAGGAAGATATGAGGATGCGATCGCAGATTTTACCCATGCAATTCGTCTCAATCCTAACTATGTTGACGCATATAAATATCGTGGGCTAGTTTGCTCCCAACTTGGATATGAATATAGAGCCGCTTCAGATTTAAATAAAGCTGCACAAATAGAACAAGGGTTAAAAAATCCTGGTGCTACAAAAAGAGTGCGATCGCCTAGATATGTATCAAAGCCCAGACCTCTGGTAGAAAGATTTTGTCAGGGGATTAAAAAGATATTGCGGCTAAATCGACGTTGGAAATGATAGATGATTTCAGTAAATTCCTAGATTTCTCATCATAAAATTCAGGAGTCAGAATACGCTAAACCGTTAGCTATCCGCTAACAGAATTAAATTCTGTAAGATGGTTATGGAACTTTTCAACGTATTGGGTAATGAAATTGGTTTAAAACCTTCCCTTGGTGGTCACTGAGTTTTGCTGAAATGTGGGCGAAACAAAATTAAAGTATTAATCAAAAATTTAATACTTCATCCTTTCATGGGCGGAGTATTTTAAATTCTCAATTCTAACTCCTGGTATCAATCCATCATCTGACAGTTTAATAACATCCATCTTTGGGATACTCTTTCTCTAGATAAAGTATTAACTTCCTATAGATAGAGCCACTTGTCCGATCTCAGAGGTTATTCTGGCATTAACCAACAGTTGGGTAATAAATAAAACTCAATATTTATCAGCAACATAGATTTTTAAACTCATTAAAACCTCTTTCTCTTACAAAGCTTTAGTTTGTCAATATCATATCGAGGAGTGAAATCAATAGTTATGTCTATTCCCAATGAACGCGAAAGCAAAAACAGTGAAATTAAGCAAGAATCTTACACTGATACTAATGGTAATATTCACACTGACTTGACGCGAACTACAGAAACAGTCAAGAACAGCACAGCTAATCCTAACTCTTACACTAACGGTTACGTACAAGGTCGAAATACTGAGCGTAGTTACCAACAAGCTGATTTAGCCGAGCGTGACAATGAAAATGCTAGCCGTGGTTTGCTGTTGGGTATTATTGTTACTTCTGTAGTCAGTTTGATTATAGGTGGGGTCTGGTACTTAAACCAACGTAATAACACTGCGGTTGACACTACTGTGCCGGTCGTGGTTCCTGTACCGAGTAATAGTAGTCCAACTCCTCAACCACAAACGAAGATAATCGAAAGAATTAGAGAAGTACCTGTTCCTGTCCCTGTTCCACAACAGCAGGTTACACCTCCATCTGCACCTCGCCAACCGGATATTAACATTACTATTCCACCCCAACAGCCTGCGGCAGAAAAAGCACCTTCTGTAACTCAGCCAGCCCCGAAAGCAACACAAAGTCCAACGACGAGTCCAACTACTAATACTCCTACTTCCACTCCAGGTACGAAAGGCGATACCTCTAAAACCATTCCACCTCAAGGAGTAGACCAGTCAAACAGTACATCTAATAATGGTTCTTCTACCGCAAATGATGCTACAACAGGCGGTTCTGCTCAATAACGGCTTCTGAACTTCTAGCCCACTTGATAATGCTGGCATTAACGCCAACATCTAACAAGTGGGATATTCTTAAGAAAGATTTCGGAATTGTTGCGATAAATTAATGGTGTTCAAGTTTGGTAAACGTATCTTGTAGCTAAACAAACACCATGCTAGATTAAGAGCAAGGTACAAACAGGTTAAAAGTTAATCAAAACTTTCAAGTTAGAGCCTGTACCTCCTGCTCTAATGTTCTTGCGATCGCTCTGAAGTTGTGACATCCATTGAATGTGTTTTGCTTTAAGTTCAATGAGTTCTTTTGGAGGTTTGAAAACGCACTGCCAGAAAATGCCTGCCTAGTTGGAATGTTAGGATGTGCAATTCTGAGTATAGCGATCGCGAATACTGTCCACCTTAGTTGAGTTACTTACTTCTGAATTCTCTAATCTTCAAGAAACCGCCCCAAGCTGCTGATATTTATCCATCGTAGCTTCCGGCGGTTTCTGCTTTGAGTGTTATGTATTTTTGTCCTTTGTCCTTTGTCCTTTGTTATTTATCTCTTCTCTTCTTAGGAGAGGGTTATTTAGACCAATGACCAATGACTAATGACTAACTAAGGTAATTACAGTCACTTCTGGCGGACAAAATAAACGTCCTGGTTTATAAGTTCCTAAACCCCGGTTAACATATAGTTGATTTTCTTGCACCTTGTGAAACCCTTGCGCCCACTCCCAATACCGGACGACTTTAGAACAGTCTCCTAGTAAAAACGTTACCCAACACCTTAATTTTCTGGGAATTTTTTTGAGTAGCTTTTTATAATGGAATACTAAAGGGCCAATGCCAGGGATTACGATGTGACCGCCGTGGGTATGACCCGATAGTTGCAAATCTACACGCCATTGTTGCAGTATCTTGGCTGTATCTGGATTATGGGATAAAACGATGCGGGGTGTAACAGAGTCTAGTTGATTCATCACAGGTGCAGGGTAGAATTCCCGCGACCAATAATCAGCTAGTCCTACAAATGGTAATTCTTTTCCTAGTGGATAGGCGATTTCATTCCAAAGCACATGCACCCCAATGCTAGTTAAAGCCTGTGTAACTTCTGCTTTTGAATGACTGTAGTAGATATCATGATTACCCAGTACAGCGTAGATACCACAGCGACTTTGCAAATGTTTGAGTCGATGCACCAATTGGTGAATTGGTGTCGGATCATCAGTTACATAGTCACCAGTTAATAGAATCAAATCCGGTTCGGCTTCGTTAGTAAGTGCGATCGCTTTTTCTAACATTTCTTCTGACAAGCGCAAACCATCGTAGTGAAAATCTGACAACTGCACTAGCGTTGTACCTTGTAAAGATGCTGGAAGTTCCGCAATCTTAACCGTGATTTTATCTACTCTTAAATGTCCCGTAAACAACCAATGCATAAGGCAACCGATACTCCTCATACCAGCGCTTACAGCTTACCAAAAATCAAAATGTAACTTGAGAAACTGCAATAATTTATGTCACATACTCAAGATAAAATTAACGAATTGATTTAAATCCTGAGACTAAACTAAGCAGGACTCACTCAAATCTACAGGTACTGATTAGCCAGAATACCTGCTGTGATTCCATTCTGGAATTTAGACATTTGGATTACTTACTCACCCTGTAGCGTGATTATAGTAACTTCCGGGCGGCAAAATAAGCGTCCTGGGAGGTAAGTTCCCAAACCACGATTGACATATAGCTGATTTTTTCCCAGCTGATGGAAACCCTGTGCCCATTCCCAATGTCTGACTACAGAAACATTTTCTTGCAACAATGGAAATCGACGCTGCACTTTTTTAGGTATTTTTTTTGCAAGCTTTTCATAAAAAAACATTGCAGGGCCAATTCCGGGAATCACGATTTGACCACCGTGAGTATGACCAGATAATTGTAAGTCAACTCGCCATGCTTGCAGTATTTCCGCAGTATCTGGGTTGTGGGATAAAACGATGCGTGGTGTGTCGGGATTTAGTTGATTCATCACGGGTGCAGGGTAGAATTCCCGCGACCAATAATCAGCTAGTCCGACCAATGGTAATTCTTTTCCTAGTGGATAGGCAATTTCGTTCCAAAGGACGTGAATTCCAATGCTAGTAAAGGCATCGGTAACTTCTGTTTTTGCGTTTTTGTAATGTATATCGTGATTGCCAAGAATAGCATAGATACCACTGTGACTTTGCAGATGTTTGAGTCTAAGTATCAGTTGGTGAATCGGTGCTGGATCGTCAGTTACGTAGTCACCAGTTAATAAAATTAAATCTGCTTTAGCTTCATTAGTAACTGCGATCGCTTTTTCTAGCATCTCTTCCGACAGCCGCAAACCATCGTAATGAAAATCTGACAACTGCACCAGCTTCTTACCTTGTAATGATGCAGGCAACCCTACAATCTTAACCGTCAATTCTTCTCTACTCAACGGCCCAGATAATAACCAGTGCATAAGACGTTCAATAAACTCTAATCATAGCGCTTACAGCTTAACGAAACATCATCGTTTTGTGTGTAATGACGAGTGCAACTTATTGAAAATTTCATAAAATCTGTAGATTTAAACGTATTTATACTTATTTAAATCAAAAATTAATTTACTAACCAATTTTTGTCAAAAATACTACTTTTTTAGATTGTAAGTGCGTAGATTTAGGTCATCGTACCTCTATGGGTAGCTACGCATCTACACACCTAGCCAACCTACTACTGTAAACGCCAAACTTCTTTTAGCTGATGAATTGGGCGCTGATATAAAGGAATAGTGAAGATAAAATCGTTGCTAAATATTTTAGAGATAGGACAATCATTAGCCTGAAGTTTAACCGCGCTCATATATACCTGCGTTAGTGGTGTAGTAGATTGCACTTCGAATAAACTTAGTTTTCCCACTAAAAACAGTAATATTTGAATGCATATAATTTTTTTATCGAACCTGGATATATCAAAAAACCAAACAAAATGATGTTAAACCCTATCTGTATATAGATTTGAGGCTATTTTATAGGTGTTTGTTTTTTGTCTAAACCGGGTGACGGGGATTAGTGGCGGAAAAGCATTACGCTAATAGCAGTTTCTCAGGGGCGAAACCTGCCTCTTGTGCGGATTGCTTCAGCGTAATGCACTGGCTCGCCTACAAAACAGCATATTTTTTTGAATAGCAAGTCTCTAATATGCGATGCTAACAGCGATCGCACACCATTAAATTCTTACAAATTTTGATTGATTAAAAGTTAAAAAATAGCACCAACCTATGATTAGGCTAGTGCTATTTTTTTGATTTAATTCACGATAGTTAAATAAATTTGCTAAATTACCTTCAGTTATTGTCAGCAATTATGCTTCTATACCGCACTGCGATTTGTTAATAGATTCCACAGGAAAACTGCAACGATTGCACCAAGAACTGCTACTGCAATACCCGGAATGCTGAGAGTCGGTGCTGCTAAACTTAACGTTCCTGTACTGAAAAACACTCCAAGACTACCACCAACAAACGCGCCGATAATTCCTAATAAAATTGTTCCTAGAATACCGCCACCTTGATGACCGGGGTAGATAGCTTTAGCGATCGCACCAGCAATTAGACCTAAAACAATCCAAGCAAGAATATTCATTGTTATTAATTCGGTAAAGGTTTTTTACTCAACGAATACATATTATCAATCTTGATCTTTTGAATCCATCTACCATCAGAATCAATAATTAATATCCATAAGGAATAGTTTAATTGCAACTACGATTTTCTATATATACCGCCCCTACAGGTAGATAATCACTTAAAAAATATCAATTAAAAAAAGCTCCTAATAGGTCTTTAATTAGGAGCCGATCAAACTATTGCTTGGTAATTGCAGTATATGGCTTTTTAATTAGCTCTCTCCTCTACTAGAAGAATTAAGCTGAGTTTTCAAACACTGTCTCTAAAGTAATGTAAAGGAGCAAAATCAGGCAATTTCTACTACAAGCGTAGTTTTAGCAACTTTATTACCAGCATTCCACACTGGGCATCACCAGGATACCCGTAACATCGCATCTCTTCGGGATGGAGGCTTTAAATATTAGTTAGGACTTACGGATGAGTTACGGAAGACCAAAAGCGGACATTGCCTACCCAAAGGAAACGGACTGCCTTCCCGTTGTCGCATCTGGCGTGACACAGAGGAATAAGAGTGCAAAAATGTCACTAATATTATGAAGCGATCTAGAAAAAATTAGACTATTTTTTGATACTATTTAAGACCGGACTCTTGAAATATTAATTTACGTATGAGCAAAGGTACCCTGTTTGATAAAGTTTGGGACTTACACACCGTTGGTACACTTCCCTCTGGGCTGACGCAACTATTTATCGGGCTTCACCTAATTCATGAAGTCACCAGTCCCCAGGCCTTTGCTATGTTACGCGAGAGGGGTCTAAAAGTACTGTTTCCAGAGCGGACTGTTGCCACAGTCGATCATATTGTGCCGACAGAAAATCAGGCACGTCCTTTTGTTGATAGTTTGGCAGAGGAGATGATTCAGGCGCTCGAAAATAACTGCCAAGAAAATAATATAACTTTTTACAACATCGGTTCTGGTAGTCAGGGTATAGTTCATGTCATCGCTCCAGAACTCGGACTGACTCAACCAGGAATGACAATCGCTTGTGGAGATAGCCATACTTCCAGTCATGGGGCATTTGGTGCGATCGCATTTGGTATCGGTACTAGTCAAGTCCGGGATGTTCTCGCTTCCCAAACCCTCGCTCTCTCAAAACTAAAAGTCCGCAAAATTGAAGTTAACGGCAACCTGAACCCAGGAGTTTACGCCAAAGATGTCATACTGCATATCATCCGCACCCTTGGCGTTAAAGGTGGTGTGGGTTATGGCTACGAATTTGCAGGTACGACATTTGAACAAATGAATATGGAAGAGAGGATGACTGTCTGCAATATGGCGATCGAAGGCGGTGCTAGATGCGGCTATGTCAATCCAGATCAAGTCACCTACGATTACCTCAAAGACAGAGATTTTGCTCCCAAAAATGCAGATTGGGATAAAGCAGTGGCTTGGTGGGATTCCATCAAGAGCGATGCTAATGCCCAGTACGATGATGTAGTCGTATTCGACGCTGCTGAAATTTCTCCCACTGTCACCTGGGGGATTACTCCTGGTCAAGGTATCGGTGTCAACCAGTTAGTGCCTCAACCAGAAGAACTGCTCGAAGAAGACCGATTTATTGCCGAAGAAGCTTACCGCTACATGGATTTATATCCCGGTCAACCCATCAAGGGTACCAAAATAGATGTCTGCTTTATTGGTAGTTGCACCAACGGCAGAATTAGTGATTTACGGGAAGCGGCGAAAATCGCCAAAGGTCGCCATGTTGCCGAGGGAATCAAAGCCTTTGTTGTCCCCGGTTCTGAAAGGGTAAAACAAGAGGCGGAAACTGAAGGACTGGATAAAATCTTTCAGGAAGCTGGATTTGAATGGCGTGAACCGGGATGTTCCATGTGTCTGGCCATGAACCCCGATAAGCTGCAAGGAAGACAAATCAGCGCCTCTTCCTCCAACCGCAACTTTAAAGGCAGACAAGGTTCCTCTTCTGGTCGGACATTGTTAATGAGTCCGGCGATGGTTGCCACAGCTGCGATTAAAGGCGAAGTCTCTGATGTGCGCGAGTTGCTGTAATTTTTTGGTCATTTGTCATTGGTCATTTGTCATTGGTCATTTGTAGAGATTAACAGGCTGTCATTGAAATGATAGGTAAATAAAGTTTATGGTGAGTGAAGTTAAAACAGTTTCAGGGCGCGGTATACCTTTAGTGGGCAATGATATAGACACTGATCGCATCATTCCCGCGCGATATTTAAAAGCCGTTACCTTTGATGGGTTAGGTGAAGGTGCGTTTATTGATGACCGGACAGCACTTAAAGGTGAACATGCCTTTGACCAACCGCAATATCAAGGCGCAAATATTTTGATAGTCAACCGTAACTTTGGCTGTGGTTCATCACGGGAACACGCACCCCAAGCGATCGCAAAATGGGGAATCCAAGCTTTAATAGGTGAAAGCTTCGCAGAAATCTTTTTCGGTAACTGTGTGGCAATGGGTATACCTTGTCTGACAGCCGACGCTGTTACTGTTAAACAACTGCAAGAGTTAGTAGCTGCCAATCCTCAAGCGGCCGTAACAGTGAATCTGGAAACTTTGCAAGTGCAAATTGATGATTATACTGCCCAAGTTGCGATCGGTGAAGGTACAAGAAGCACATTTATTTCTGGGACTTGGGATGCTTGCGGTCAATTGGTGGCGAATGCTAGCCAAGTTCGGACAACAGCTGCAAAATTACCCTACATAGGTTGGGGCAATATAGCAGCAAGTTAGTTTTCTCTCATTCTCTGCTTGTCAGGCAGGGAATGAGAAAATGGCAAAAATTTTATTATTGGGTGGGCATCGCCCACCCAAAATTGTTATCCAATTACCTCAGCAGTCTTCTTCTTATCTAACTTGAGAATCAACACACCCAAAGGTGGCAAACACAAATCTAGCGAACAGGGACGACTGTGCAAAGACCAATCATCCGTCCACTTCCCGCCTAAGTTACCCATGTTACTGCCGCCATATTGGCGTGCATCACTATTGAATAACTCAGTATAAAATCCCTTTTGCGGTACACCGATGCGGTAGTGAGAATGGGGTTGCGGTGTAAAATTGCAAACCACGATCACAAAATCATCAGAATCCTTGTCACGACGGATGAAGGAAACTACACTATGGCGATTATCACTACAATCAATCCACTCAAACCCCGGTTCAGCAAAATCCTGGGTGTACAAAACAGGCTCACAACGGTAGAGATGGTTCAATTCCCGGAAAAACGTTTTTAACTGTTGGTGGGCTTCATGCTGCAATAAATGCCACTCCAAATCTGCCCAAGCATTCCACTCACTCCACTGCCCAAACTCCATACTCATAAACATGGTTTTCTTACCTGGGTGAGCAAACATATAGCTAAATAAACAACGGATATTAGCTAACTTCTGCCATGTATCCCCCGGCATTTTACCGATGATATTGCTCTTGCCATGCACCACTTCATCGTGGGATAGAGCCAGCATGAAGTTCTCACTGTGGTTGTACCACATACTAAAGGTGATATTGTTTTGGTGGAACTGGCGGAACCAAGGGTCCATGCTGAAGTAATCCAGCATATCGTGCATCCAACCCATATTCCATTTCAAGTTAAAGCCCAGTCCGCCTGTGTAGGTGGGCCAAGATACCATTGGCCAGGAAGTAGATTCTTCAGCAATCGAGAGAATGCCGGGAAAATAACTGAAGATAATGTGATTAACCTGACGCAGAAAATCTGCTGCTTCTAGGTTTTCTCTGCCGCCGTACTGGTTGGGCAACCATTCTCCTGGTTTGCGACAATAGTCGTTATAGAGCATTGAGGCAACAGCATCCACACGAATCCCGTCAATGTGATACTTGTCGAACCAGAAGAGGGCATTAGCTGCTAGGAAATTACTAACTTCATGGCGACCATAATTGAACACCAAAGTACCCCATTCTTTGTGTTCACCTTTGCGGGGGTCAGCGTGTTCGTAGAGATGGCTACCATCAAAGAAAGCTAAACCATGTCCATCTTTGGGGAAGTGACCCGGAACCCAATCCACAATTACCCCTATATCATTTTGGTGACATTTGTCAACAAAATACATGAAATCTTCGGGGGTGCCAAAACGAGAAGTCGGGGCATAGTACCCAGTTACTTGATAACCCCAAGAACCATCAAAGGGATGCTCCGCAATGGGCAACATTTCTATATGGGTGTATCCCAATTCTTTGACATAAGGAATCAGTCGGTCAGCTAGTTCCCGATAGGTAAGGAAACGTGCGCCCGGCTTAAGTTCCGAAACGATAACTACTGGTTCAGTTTCACCATTTGGCAGTTTAGCCGGTTCGGCACTCGAAGCGTGTAACCAAGACCCTAAATGCACTTCATAAACTGAGACGGGCTGGGTAAGGGGGTCAGTGTGCCGCCGCTTTTCCATCCAGCTTTCGTCATCCCAACTGTAAGCATCTAAATCAGTGACAATAGATGCCGTTTTCGGGCGGGGTTCTTGCTGGAAACCGTAGGGATCGGATTTTTCGTAAATGTGTCCTTCAAAATTTTTGATTTCATATTTGTAATGCTCTCCCACACCGATTTCAGGAATAAACAATTCCCAAACCCCGGTTGGCCCTTTACGCATTTGGTGTTTGCGCCCATCCCAGAGGTTGAAATCTCCCAACAATGAAACGTTGCGAGCATTGGGTGCCCAAACTGCAAAATAAACGCCCTTAACGCCGCCTATTTCCGTGGTGTGCGCTCCCAGTTTTTCGTATATTCGGTGATGGTTGCCTTCACTAAACAAATGCAAATCAAAATCTGTCAAATTAGGAGAACGGAAGGCGTAAGGATCATAAGTAACACGCTCATGTTCCCCTTCTTTAATCCGTAACTGGTAGTTTGCCAGTTCTGCGGTTTCAATAGTGCATTCAAAAAAGTGAGGATGATGCACTGTTTGCATTGGGTATTCTTTCCGTTGTTCAGGAAGAACGACCCATACTGCACTTGCATTTGGTAAGTAGGCCCGCACAGCCCAGACAGTTTTGCCGTCTTGTTCTATGGGATGAGAACCTAGTATTTCAAAGGGATCGTTATGCTGATTCCAAACGATGCTGTTAACCTGTTCAGGGGCGATCGTGGTCATGGACATGAAGCTACCTAAGTGAAATAACGTGATTGACTAAATCTACTTTTTTAATATCTATATATATTCTTTACATTTATTTGCAATTTTGTCGCCACCGTTATCGTACATCAGAATGGGGAATGGGGAATGGGGAATGGGGAATGGGGAATTTATCAAAAATTTAAAAATGGGAAAAACTGAAGTAAGGTTTTACGTAGGCGAAGCAAGAAAATCTGTTCCCGAATTTTGGGATCTAGTTTTGGTGGTGGGGCTTCTTGAAGCTGTGCTTGTAATTGAATGTATTCGGCAGCTGTTAGGAAGCTTCCATCAATTGGCGATCGCGCTTCTATAATAATCTTTGTCCGTAATATTTCTTCTGGTGTATCTTCTGGTGGCGGTAATGCTATAACGACTGATGATGTCCAATAGCCACTTACCACAAAAAAAGTTGCACTAATCACAAACAAGCTCAGAAATTTTACTGCCTTTCTCGCTTTAACTCTCCCCATATCCTGAACTGCATTCACAACGCAGCATGAAAATCTATTTCCCAGTACCAAATTCCCAAAGTTATAAATTTTCCCAATAAAAATCTGGCAATATCAAGAAACATCACTAGGTCTGTCCTAATACAGAATAGACTACAGGGAATGCTCTTGAGCAATTGCCAGCGATCGCAATGAATTCTTTTGTCCTCTCAAAACTCAGGAGTTTAAGCTATTCCAAACACTAAATCATGGAAGTATTTTGCCCACAAGATGGCTTAGATTTACAGAAATAAACTCTCTTTTACTTGGAATAAGGCTCGGTCAGGCGAGAATTTTCAGGCGGACACTTGGTTGACGAGGTAATCCTCATCACCAGTGTCCTTTTATTGCTGCCCTACTTAGCTGATATTTGAGCAAACTCTAGGCTCTGATACACCAAAAGAAAGATAAAGGTTTCTAGATAAACCTATTAATTCAAGCTATGTGGTGACGAGCGTTGTTACTAAGCTGTTTTGGGCATGATTTCAACTAAAGCTAAAAGCTTAAGATGCCTTATTTAGGAGTAGCAGCAGGTGTAGCCGCAGGTGTAGCAGCAGGTGTGATTTTAGTAGCGGGAGGCGCATCAGTTGGTTCACCTGTAGCAGCAGGAGTACCACCAGGAGTAGTACCACCATCACCACCGCCTTCGCAGGCTCCCAGAATTGTAGCTAAACTTAAGATTACAGCCAAACCAAAGATTTTTGTTTTCATAACTCCTCTTTCACCAATTGTGGCTAGAAAAATTTTTCGCCTGTTGAATACGATACCGTATTTATTGCTTTTTTTTTAATGCTGTGAGATTACATACTTAAAAAAATAATCCTTTGGGATATTCTTTTTGGCAGTATGTCTCATACAGCTATCTGATTAGTTTCTCTTAACTCCGAAGCAAAAAGGAAATTACCAAATTTTCTAGCAAACCGAGCTATCATAACAAAAAATTTTATTTTTTTCACAGAGTATTGCACCTTGCTGCCCGGCGTTGCCATACTTTAGGTGCTATCTCTAAAGGGTAAGCTGTCCAGTTGCTAATCGCTGATTGCAAACATTGCAATATCTAGAGGATGCAAACATTGGTACAGCTATCTATCAGAACAGTTAAAAGGGTGTAGTCTGTTATGTGTGCTTGTTGCACAGAAGTAAGTCTTAACCCTATCAAAAACAGACAATCAAGAAAATCAATCTAAAGTACAGTATTTTCAATCTCAAAAATTTATGGTAGTTGCTCGTAAATCTGCTGTTTCTGGAAAGGGTAATTGGTTCTGGCGAGATTCTATGTTTTCTTTAGGAAGGCGACGTGCGCGTATAGATTCGGTAGCACAGAGCGCTGCTACACCAGCGACCAAAGCCACACCCTTATCCTCTCAAAGACAACAGCGTTCCTCAAAAAATTTAGCGGTTTCTGCCACAAATAAGGCAGCTATGCCCAAATCGGTGAAAGAGTTGGGTAGACAAAAGTTACCAAATCTCAATGAGCAGTCCAGTGCGACTCAGAAAAGTTCAGGGGGAGATTTTCTTGGACTTCCCACAATGCCTAATTCTGGAGCCGTACCTTTATGGTTGTTGCGCTTGTACACATTTCATCGTTATTCGACAGTTTTGGCGTTTTTGGTAGTAGCATCGACACTTGCTGTTTATGGCTGGACAGTATATTCCCAAGAGCTTTGGAGTAAGTCGTATCGTAGACTGCAAAACCTCCAACGTCATGAGCGGCTACTAACGACAACCAACGCCACGCTGACAAATAGAATGGCTAAGGAAGCAGAACAATCAACAGCAGGGCTAGTATTGCCAACCCCTCAAGGAATGATTTTCTTGTCTCCAGCACCTCATAATCCTAAGCCAGCATCATCTAATAACATAACGCCTAACATAACGCCAAGTTCGGAAACGCAACGGCAAACGCTATCACCACTTGGATATTAAGAGTTAGGAGAGACGCGATTAATCGCGTTTGTACAGGAGTTATGGAGTAACTAACTTTAAGTTTGGACTTTTGACTCCGAAAAGTAATTTGGTACTGAGTAGGCAATGCAAAAATTACCAAGCAGAACAAGATTAAAAAAGTCTCGGAATCCAGGATTCAAAAAGCAGCAGAAGGGTTCTAAACGAGGGTTGTTGGGGACACTTGCCTCTAATATCCAAAATCAAACATCCAATACCAATTCCCGGCTGTTCCTCGTCTGGGGCGTATTAATGGCAGCAGGATTGGGGTTAGGTATCAAGTTATATAACTTGCAAATTGTCAAGGGGACAAAATTAACAGAGCAGGCGCGGAACCAGCAAATGGTGGATTTGCGACCTTTTATGCCCCGTCGCCCAGTGGTAGATCGCAATAGTGAACTGTTGGCGATTGATCGTCCTGTATATACTTTGTACGCTCATCCCAAGCTGTTTGATAAGTCTAATGAAGAGATGGCAGAGCGACTTGCCCCAATATTGGCCAAAGATACTGCTGAATTGGTGAAAACTTTTCAAAGCAAAAAAAGCGGAATTATACTTGCCCCAGCCCTACCGGAAGAAATTATTGATCGCGTGACTTCTTTGCGTTTAAATGGCTTAGAGTTAATTCAAAAATACTCCCGATATTATCCGCCAGACGATTTGGTTGCTGATGTGGTGGGTTATGTGAATGTTGACCGTCGTGGTCAAGCAGGTGTGGAATATTCTCAAGAGAAGTTGTTAGAACGTCCTGTGCAAACGGTGCGCCTCAGTCGCTCTGGTAATGGAGCCGTGATGCCGGATCATGCACCAGAAGGTTTTCTGCATTTTGATGATTTGCGGCTGCAACTCACAATCGATAGCCGTCTGCAACGGATTGCTAGCCTGGCACTCAAACAACAAATGGAGAAGTTTGATGCTAAACGTGGGGCGGTAATTGTAATGGATGCGTTGGATGGTTCCTTACTCGCCCTCGTTTCTCAGCCTACCTATAACCCTAATGAATACGCTAAAGCTAATATCTCGCTGTTCAAAAACTGGACGGTGGCGGATCTTTATGAACCGGGATCGACTTTTAAGCCTTTGAATGTGGCGATCGCTCTGGAAAATAGTGTCATCAAACCGGATGATATGTTTAATGACTCCGGTTCTATTCGAGTAGCTAATTACACCATCAAAAATGCGATGAATAATGGTAATGGGCGAATCAGTATCGCTCAGATTTTACAATATTCCAGCAACATTGGGATGGTGCAAATTATCCAACGCTTAAAGCCTTCAATCTACTACAACTGGCTAGAACGCTTGGGATTAGGACAAAAAGTTGATACAGATTTACCTTTTGAAGTTGGCGGTCGGCTCAAAAGTCAAGAAGAATTTATTGCTTCGCCAATTGAACCAGCTACTACTTCCTTTGGGCAAGGTTTTTCGATGACACCCATACAGCTAGTGCAAATGCACGGTGCTTTAGCCAATGGCGGTAAATTGGTTACACCCCATGTAGTGCGCGGGTTGATTGATACCAAAGGGCAGATGCATGATTCACCCACTCGCACTGTATCACGGCAAATTTTCTCAGCCGCAACAGCTCAAAAGGTCGTAGAAATGATGGAAACTGTTGTTAATGAAGGCAGTGGTAAGGCGGCACAAATTCCCGGATATCGCATTGCTGGTAAAACTGGTACAGCCCAAAAAGCTAGTCCTAATGGTGGTTACATCAAGGGTGCTAGAATGACAAGCTTCGTGGCTATTTTACCAGTAGAATCTCCTCGCTATGTAGTGTTTGCACTGGTGGATGAGCCAAAAGGAGAAAGTGCTTATGGTTCTACTGTTGCCGCACCAATTGTTAAGTCAGTAATCGAAGCACTGATTCCTCTTGAGGAGATTCCGCCAAGTAAGGCGATTGAGCAGCAGCCGAAAGCACCGTAGGGAGTAGGGCAGGGGGCAGAGGGAGCAGGGGGGCAGAGGAGCAGGGGAGTAGGGGAAATAACCAATGCCCAATGCGCCATGCCCAATACCCAATATCCTTCTTTTGAAACTTAATCTTTGTTTATAACCAGGGAAAGAGGTACAGAAAGCTACTGGTGTGGAAACCTAGGTATTAGAGGTGAAACTAATTTCTCACTTTTCCAAAGCTAGCGAAGATTCCATGCAAAGCAATTTAGTTATATTTCCTAATACTGGGGCTGCGAAAAAAAGCACCCGAACAGAAGAAAGAACAATTACCAAGTACGACCGTGCCGAGGAGCAATTTATAGAATTGCTAGCAATGGAGGATTTGGATCGTAAGCTGGATGTAAAACCTGCAATAGCTAGTGAGTTTGAACAGGCGCTCTCAACAGCAATTCGTGCCGCCTATAAAAACGATCGCTCTGATGAACAGGCTCACCGTTTTCTGCAACGGATACTTTATCGAATTAATCGGCTAAAACTGTTTTGGTACGACGATTTGCAGCATTATACCAATGAGCGATCGCTTTATTTATCCTCATGTCGCGATCAAATTGAGGCTGCTTGGCAAAACTGGGAACTGGCACAGATAGATTTACCAGCGCTGCAACAATTGGATGTCAAACACGCTTTAATTGAGCGTGCATCCGCCGATTTAAATCCGCCTTTGTCGGATAGTAGCCGCTATATTCGTGAGGATATGACTGAAGCTGGCTATCGTCACTTGCTAGCGATCGGTTCTTTTGATGGCTTGGTTGAAGGTAGTCGTCTTTGCTATGTATTGGGTGGTGCTGCTAATGAAGTGCAGTGTACGCTGGTGCGAGTACTACTAGAAGAATACGGCAATGGTCGTTTATCCCGCAAGCACTCGACATTTTTTGCCCAAATGCTGGCTAAATTTGGGATGAACACTGCACCAGAAGGATACTTCGATTTAGTGCCTTGGGAAGTTCTAGCTTGTGCTAATCATAATTTTTTGACCACTGATCGCAAACGCTATTTCCTACGTTATTGTGGTGCATTAACATATTTTGAGGTGGCTGGCCCTGCGGCTTATAAAAACTATCTGGCGGCGGCGCAACGATTGGGACTGTCAGAGGCGGCGATGGGTTATTGGGAACTGCACATCAGGGAAGATGAACGCCACGGTCGTTGGATGTTAGATGATGTTGCTTTGTCTTTAGCAGAACAGTATCCCAAAAATGCCTGGGAACTCCTGCTTGGGTATGACCAGGAGAAACTAATGGGCGATCGCGCCGCTACTGCTGTTGTGCGATCGATACGCGAAGCAAAACAATCAGTCTGACTCGTATGTAAAGAGAAATCCCAAAAACTAAAAATAGCAGATTTTAGAATTTTAATTTGACATTTTTAAGTCATTTTATATCTAATTTACCTGCAAAAACATTTCTTTAGCAACACCTTGCTAAAGGAACAGTTTCTTATTGCCTTAATACAAGGTAATAAATAATTTCTTTCCTGCTTATTATACATTACCAATTGGTTGCAGTCAAATGAAAGATATCTTTTTTTGTCCTGAAGAATCCAATTTCTACTCAAACTGTTTAGAAAGCTTTGTGATCAGAAATTGTAAAAGTTCTGAATCTATTGTGGAGTTTGGTTCAGGAGATGGTAGCCCTGTAATTAATTCCTTATTGAGAAACAACTTTAATGGCATAATCCAGGGATTTGAATTAAATACTTCTGCATGGAAAGTTGCCAATTCAACCATCGATGAATACAATCTCACAAATAAATATATAATCCATAATTCATCTTTGTTTAATTCTTCTCAACCAGATGCCGAGTATCTTGTAGCCAATCCACCCTATCTACCCGCACCAGATGACGATATTTATATACCACTCTTATTTGGGGGTGTAGATGGAGCAACAGTTACCAATGATCTTTTGTCGTTAGATTATGAAAATGTCTTGGTTTTAATATCTAGCTTTTCTAATCCCATAAATACGTTGAATATAGCAAAATACAATGGTTATTATGTTCAAAATTTCATGGTAGTACCTTTGCAGTTCGGCTACTATAGCTCGGAGCCTAAAGTAAAAAAACACATAGAAGAACTCCGAAAAAACAAAATGGCTTTTTATTCTGGCGATTATTATTTTTTAGCTGGCGTTTTATTTACAAAATCAGAGAATCCGGGGATTGATTTATCTAATCAACTAGCTCAGGTGATGACGAGTTTGTGAAAATCAGGAGTTCAGATTCCCAACTTTTTTAAGAAGTCGGGAATCTAATTTTTCATGACTAAAACTTTTACGAAGAACAAGATTTACAATCGAAGATTTTCCTTCACAGTAGAAGCCGTATCCGGGTAGTCACTAAATACGCCATCAACACCTAAGCTGAAAAATAGTTCATATTCCCCTTGGGGATTTCCTTGAAAATCCAGTGACAAAAACCAGTCTTCATTGCGGAAAGTCCAGACATGAACCAGCAAACCAGCCGCATGAGCGTCAGTTACTAAAGATGTAGGCGATCGCAATTTACCACTACTATCTCTAGGAACCAGCAAATTTTTATGAATCCCAACCGCCTTTGCATATTTAGCAATTTCCTTTAAACCTGATGCAGTAACTAAATCTGCATAAGTGCGTTCATCGCCACTAACAACAAAATCATCAGGTTTACCACTGTTATTCAGCAATTGCACCAGAGGTAAATCAGTCTTTGTAGATAAATCTTGTAAATTACTCACTTCAAAAGACTGAATGAAAACAGGTGCATTAGCGCCCTCATAACCGTTGGCTGTCAAAGTTGCAAGTAGGGGTGGTTCTAGAGCTAACCCAATAGATTTAAAGTAAGTTGGGTGTTTTGTTTCTGGATAAATGCCGATCGCACGATTAATTTCGGCACTTTTACGCTTCACTAAATCAATGATTTCTTGTAGCGTAGGAATTTCAAAGAGTCCATCATAAGCGGTATTTTGCGATCGCAGTTGCCCAATTCGCTCTTTGGCTCGTAGTGTTTTCACTTCTGCCAAGGTAAAATCTTCAGTAAACCAGCCAGCTTTTGATTCGCCATCAATTATTTTGGTGGTTCGTCGGTAAGCAAATTCTGCATGGTTTGCAACATCAGTAGTTTCAGAAATCTCATTTTCGTGACGAGCAATCAAAACACCATCTTTGGTGGAAACTAAATCAGGTTCAATATAATCAGCACCCAATGCAATCGCTAATTCATAAGCAGCTAAAGTATGTTCTGGACGATAGCCGCTAGCGCCTCGGTGTGCAATGATAATTGGAGATGTTGTACTAATAGCCACTGACATCAACTAATCGATATCCTTCACCAACCAGTTTGTCAAAAGTAGCTTGATACTGGGCTGAAGTCAATCCATGTCGCGCCTGCCAAGCTGAACCACCAGACTTTTCCCAAATAGCGGCGTATCGGTTTTGTCCGTTGACATTGTAACCACTTACGTCAACTAATCGATATCCTTCACCAACTAGTTTGTCAAAAGTCGCTTGATACTGGGCTGAGGTCAATCCATGTCGCGCTTCCCAAGCAGGGCCACCAGATTTCACCCAAATAGCAGCGTATCGGTCTTGTCCGTTAACACCATAACCACTAACATCAACTAACCGATATCCCTCACCAACCAATTTGTCAAAAGTAGCTTGATACTGGGCTGAGGTCAATCCATGTCGCGCTTGCCAAGCTGGGCCGTCAGACTTCTCCCAAATAGCGGCATATCGGTCTTGTCCGTTCACAGCATAACCACTAACGTGAACTAATCGATATCCTTCACCAACTAGTTTGTCAAAAGTCGCTTGATACTGGGCTGAGGTTAATCCATGTCGCGCTTGCCAAGCTGGGCCGCCAGACTTGACCCAAATAGCAGCGTATCGGCCTTGTCCGTTCACACTGTAACCACTGACATCAACTAACCGATATCCTTCGCCAACTAGTTTGTCAAAAGTAGCTTGATATTGGGCTGAGGTCAATCCATGCCGCGCTTCCCAAGCCCCACTACCAGACTTCACCCAAATAGCGGCATATCGGTCTTGTCCGTTAGCGATCGCTTGTCTTCTGACATCGGGTATTCTCTGTAATTGGGCAACATTTTGAGCAATTACCTTTGTGTTTGTCTCACTATTGCTGACACTATTAGCAAAGTTAATGGGAGCGGCAAAAGCAGAACTGACTAAAGTTGCAAGTAACGCTGCACTAGAGGCAGTAAATGTTAAAGAACGTATGAACATATTAGTAAAATAAAAATGTAAATTTGTGGGCTGCACTAACTAAATAGGTTTGCATTTATTTTTTATGCAATACCCAGGTAGCGATGCTGATAATTGTGGATACCCAAGATTTACAGATGATTCCTGAATTCAAAATACCGAACTTTTATTTGTATATCTTTGGCATAACTTTACTATGTATTCTTAGCTTATTTTCTGCCGATGATAGCTAATTAAAGGCGCGATACTCTCTATTTTGTGCTTTGCACTTTCTTACACTTTAAAGAAAAAGTATTTTAACTCACTGAGAAGAACATGAGCTCAAATAAGCTTAGTACAAAATACATTTATATTGACTTTAAAAACATCTTATTACCCAGCCAATAAGAATGGGTTCTATGGTTATTGATCCATATTTATGAGATGGGAACGATCAAGATCGCATCACTCTAAATACGGTTCGAATAAGGTTTTTTGATGAAAGTTATAGATCGCAAAGACGCGATAAACCGCCGTCTTTACAATCATCAGTCCTTTGTAGAGACGGCGATTTATCGCGTCTCTTCCCTTAACCGAACCGTATTGGCATCACTAGTAATGAAAGTTGCCGAAAGATATCCGGTACTTCCTTGCCCTTGTTGTAGCGATCGCCTACCAAGACATCCAATTTGGGTAGAATATAATATGAAAGATTAATTCATGAAAGCCTTGATTTCACAGGTTAGTCGCGGCTATCCAAACAATAGGCTTCATTATCTTTAAAATTTTATTCGCTAAATATTTTGTAATTATTCTAATGACACAGATTAAGCCGGAAGTAAAGCGCACAGAAGAATTGCGCCAGTTATTGCAACAAGCCAGCTATGCTTATTACGTCCTAGATACTCCAATTATGGAGGATGCAGTCTATGACCAGCTATATCGAGAATTACAACAACTGGAAATTCAATATCCAGAGTTGACAGCACCCGATAGCCCGACTCAGCGCGTGGGTGAGAGACCAGCAACGCAGTTTACTTCGGTGCGGCATAATATCCCCCTGTACAGTCTGGAAAATGCGTTTAATATTGATGAGTTGCAAGGGTGGGAACAGCGTTGGCGGCGACAAGTACCGAAAATAGATTCGGTGGAATATGTCACTGAACTGAAAATTGATGGTTCTGCTTTGGCTCTTACCTACCAAAATGGCATTTTAGTTAGGGGGACAACTAGGGGTGATGGCGTGACAGGTGAAGATATCACCCAAAATGTGCGGACAATTCGCTCAATTCCCTTGCGTTTAAATTTTGAAGGGTTAGAAATTCTCGAAAGGGTGGAAGTGCGAGGCGAGGCATTTTTGCCTTTGGAAGTATTTAAACAAATTAACGAAGAAAGGCAAAAAGCCAGTGAGCAATTATTCGCCAACCCCCGGAATGCCGCAGCTGGTACACTCAGACAGCTAGACTCGCGCATTGTCGCTAAACGGCGGTTAGCTTTCTTTGGCTATACTCTGCACATTCCTGGTAGAGATGACACCAGTATTGCCAATACCCAATGGGAAGCGTTGGAGTTGTTAGAAAAGATGGGTTTTCAAGTGAACCCAAACCATAAATTGTGTGCCTCGATCGCAGAAGTGGCAAAATATTATGAATATTGGGATACGGAACGCCTGAATTTACCCTACATGACTGATGGGGTGGTAGTAAAGCTGAATTCTTTTAAACTTCAGGAACAGCTAGGGTTTACCCAGAAATTTCCTCGCTGGGCGATCGCGTTAAAGTACCCCGCCGAAGAAGCACCCACCCGTGTGGAAAATATTGCTGTAAATGTCGGACGAACCGGGGCGTTAACGCCGTTAGCTGAGATGCGCCCTGTACAACTGGCGGGGACAACAGTTTCTCGCGCGACTTTACACAATAGCGATCGCATTGCTCAATTAGATATCCGCATTGGGGATACTGTTATTGTCCGCAAAGCTGGAGAAATCATTCCAGAAGTCGTGAGGGTACTCAAAGAACTCCGTCCTGCTGACACTGAACCCTTCGTTATGCCCACCCATTGCCCTGTCTGCGATCAAGCAGTGGTGCGAGAATCAGGTGAGGCGGTAACTCGGTGCGTCAATGCTTCCTGTGCAGCGATTCTCAAAGGTTCTATTGAACATTGGGTAAGTCGTGATGCCTTGGATATTAAAGGTTTAGGCGAAAAGCTAGTGCATCAACTCGTTGATAAAGTTTTAGTGCATTCCGTTGCCGATTTATATGAGTTGACAGCAGATAAGTTATGTGCATTAGAAAGGATGGGGCAAAAATCAGCAGAAAAATTGATTGATGCGATCGCTCAATCAAAAAATCAACCTTGGTCAAGGGTATTGTATGGCTTAGGTATCCGTCACGTTGGCAGTGTGAATGCCCAATTGTTGACTCAGAAATATTTCACCGTAGAACAGTTAGCAACAGCAAAGCAATCAGATATTGAAGGAATTTACGGTATCGGTGCTGAAATTGCCCAATCTGTGTACCAGTGGTTTCGGATTGATGCCAACCAAAGATTGATAGAACGCTTGCAAGCAGAAGGATTGCAATTAACTGCCCCAGAAGAAACAAAAACAGTTGGTGATGGTAATCAAAAGTTTGCAGGTAAAACTTTTGTAGTTACAGGCACATTGCCAACCCTAAAGCGAGATGAGGCAAAGGCTTTGATTCAAAAAGCTGGTGGTAAAGTGACTGATTCGGTGAGTAAAAAAACAGATTATTTGGTAGTAGGAGAAGATGCAGGTTCTAAATTAGAAAAAGCTGTCTCTTTGGGAATTACACAGTTAAGCGAAGCGCAGTTGTTGGAAATACTTAACGAATAATTCGTAATTTCAAAAACGGGTTGGAGTATAAAGGCTTCTACAGCTTAAACTTTCTTAAGCTTCAGAAATCTTTATAATTTGCATCCCCCAAAAAATAAATCTCTTGTGGGGTGGACATCTTGTCCGCCCTAGTTGTGCCAATTAAATGCACGACATAATTACGTTTAGATCAAGGCTTTATCCTCCCTAAGCCCCCTTAAAAAAGAGAGAAATTAAAGCAAGGCTAAGTTGCCCAAAGTCATCTGTAGCAAGCCCACAGGGTGCAGATGGTTAGGCAGTTTAAAATTCGATATTTTTATACTACTGCAAATCGATAGATTTAACGTATAATGTTTTTCAAATGCGTAGGCGTAGCCAGCCGTAGGCATCGCTTCCTTTGGGATGTAGGCATAAAGTGCAAACAAAATACCAAAGGGAACGGACGAGTGTGAACACCGCCCTATGAATCAAACTATGGAGAATTCAGATGACTAACAAACACATTGAAGTCAAACAGGTAGCTGGTTTCATTGGTGCTGAAATCAGTGGCGTAGACCTTTCACGTCCTTTGCACGATGATGCAGTTAAAGAAATTCGTCAAGCGCTATTGAAGTGGAAAGTCGTGTTCTTTCGCGGTCAGAACATCGATCATGCTGCACAGGTTGCATTCACGGCTCGTTTCGGCGAAGTGACCTACGCACATCCCCACGAAGATGAGCCGGTAGAAGGTTTCTCAGAAATCTTACCAATTGACCGCAGCCGTTACGAACGGCGCAATGGTCTACGGCGTTCCAGCTACGAGAGTCGCTGGCATACCGATGTGACAGCAGTTGTCAATCCACCTGCGGCATCGATTTTGCGTGCAGTTAACGTTCCTAGTTTCGGTGGTGACACACAGTGGACTAATTTGGTCGCAGCCTACGAGGGTTTATCAGCACCCCTGCGGGCGCTTGCAGACGGATTGAAAGCTGAACATCGCTTCAATGCGCGTTTGAATCTGCCCAGCAATAGCAAGATCGCCCAGCGCATTGCTGCCAATCCACTGGTTTCAATCCACCCAGTAGTACGCGTTCATCCTGAGACAGGCGAACGAGCATTGTATGTGAATCCTGGTTTCACCTCACACATTCTTGACGTGTCACGACAAGAAAGCGACCTGCTGCTTGAGTTGTTCTTCAACCAAATCACCAAGCCTGCCTACACCACTCGCTTCCGATGGAACAACGGTGACATTGCCTTCTGGGATAACCGCGCCACCTCGCATTTAGCCCCACAGGATCTGGATCATCTGGAAGTTGAGCGCGTCCTCTATCGCACAACCATCACGGGTGACGTTCCAGTTGGGCCCGATGGTTTCCGATCGCAAGTGGTTGAAGGTGAAGCGTTCAGCAGCGAATTACCAACCATCTTGAAGAACAGAGCCGATAAGCTAGAAGCAGCAGTGCTTTCCTAAGTAGTTAAAAGCTTATATACAAGCAATACTTTTCGGGTTTTGGGGGAAAGGGTTTGAATTTCCCTTTCCCCATTACCCTTTAACCTTTCCCCAGACCAAAAGAGAGATTATTGGGTTTAACCGAAAAGTATTGTATATACAAGGCTTTACCCACCTACGCGGGTTCATAACAAGGGGCAAAATCCCCTTGTTAATTTTTTCTGAGTCTACGGAGGTGGACAATAACCAAAATTGATCTGGATTGTACTGTTATATTTCTGAAGAATATTACCAAAACCTTGATAATATTGATAACGATTGCGTTCAACTCTGGAACCCTAGTAGATCGTTGACCCTAAAAATGGTCAAAGGTAAATTTGGAGTTTTATTAAATAAAACAAATGTCCGAAGAAAAGCCTATAAGTCCTTGGAACTACAAACCTTGGTGGTGTCAGCCCTGGTCTATAGTTCTCACAGGTGTAACAATTATTAGTGGTAGCTGGTTACTATTTAAAACTATCTGGCTAACCATTCTCGTCTCTATCCCTATAGTGATGTGGATGGGATTTTTTGTGTTGTTTTGGCCACAACTAATGATTCGCAGTGGGATTTTAGAGTCGTATAAAGACTAATTCTAGAGATAATTCTAGGTTTCATAATTCTTGCTTTTGCGTAACAATCCACATCAAATCTAACCACAATTGAGGATAAGCCTTCCTAATCTGCGATTTGGGGTCGTGCAACAGATTTGTTGCATTCAGGCAAACAACTTCAACTAGACCCAGAGATTCTGCCACTTCTATCAGTAAATTTTTTTCTGCTACTACAGCAGCAATCAGTCTGTCAGGACAGTAAATCCTAATATGTTTGGCATGAGCGGTATACGCTTCTTTTAAGCTAGAATTTAGCACTTTTATATAGCAGTGGCGTAGTAATTCCCATGCTGTAGGGTGAGATTGCTTCATAATAAGGGTAAATTGTTGAGCTAAGTCTTCTTCAGTAATCATTACTTTCTCCATTATTATTGTGCTAAAAACTGTAACTTCATCTCTGCATAGCAAAGATAACGCAGTATTGCTAATGTTGTGTGCATTTTTATCTGAGTAAAATTAGCAATTTTAGTTTGAGTAAAATTTATCCATTGGCAGAATTTGTTGATAAGTTTTCTACGGCTTATGTTACTTTCCTATCAAGGATCAAAGCTGAAACCGATTACTAAAACCGTATCAATCGCTGCTTTGTACCAAACTAATTGCTATAAAGGTAAGTGACTGAAAACAGAATTAAGCAGCCAGAATAACTTTTGTGCAAGTGGTAGATGAGTCAGAGCAAAAATTTTGCCCACCCCAAGAAAGCTAGTGATATTTTGGTTTTAGTTACATCCACTACGGCTTTTGAAAAATTAGAGATTAAAGCCAATCAATCAGGATAGCCGTCTACGCAGAGATCATCGGGACTGGACTGCAAAATTAAGCGATCGCACATTTTTATTTTTGCCGTCAGTCTGCTTAGTTTTCTGGGGCTCTCCTTCGCGCATCCCTTGGCAAAGAACAGACCCAGAGGAGAGTTCCGAGGGTTGGAATCTAACTCTCGGAATTTATCTGCATCCAAACAAACTATCAGTATCAAAAATGTCCAGTTTTGATAGGAACTCTGACAGTATGATAAGTTTTGATAATTTTTAGTTGACAATGATAATTTTCAACATGGCTTTGGGTAGAAGACCTTGTAAGCATATAGATGCTCAGGGGATTTGCACAGTGAAAATTAGGGTGATATGAACAACAGAGCAAACCAAAGGCATGAAGAACATCATGCAATACAATATTTCTGTATATTCAATCGAATTTTGATTTTCGTTGCAGAGATATTTATATCACGCAGCCTGGTTGCTGGAGAGTTAGCCCTGCGGTTGTTGCAAAAATTCCAGCGTATCAGACTTTCCTCGCTAAGGCGAGGACACTCATCTGTGAAAACACCAGTTGCTCCTCTATATAAAAATGAAGCAGAAAGGCTCAAAGCATTAGCAGACTACAATATTCTGGACACTCTACCTGAACAAGCATTTGATGACCTAACTGCTATTGCTGCCTACATTTGTAAAACTCCAATTGCTTCAATTAGCTTAGTGGATGCCGATCGCCAATGGTTTAAATCTAACATTGGACTAAAAGTTAGAGAAACGCCCAGAGAGTCGGCTTTTTGCTCCCATGCTATTCTGCAACCAGAGAATATATTAGTAGTTCCCAACGCCATCAAGGACGCTCGCTTTGCAAACAATCCTCTAGTCAAAGGTAATTCTAAAATTCGTTTTTACGCTGGTGCGCCACTAGTTACGCCTAATGGTTTTCCAATAGGGACGTTGTGTGTGATGGACACCGTTCCTCGCCAGCTAAGTTACCAGCAGTTGGATGCACTGCGCCGCTTAACTCGGCAAGCGATCGCTCAGATGGAACTCACTCAGGAAATTCGCAACCGTAAACAATCAGAGATAGAAGGAAGGCAGTTATCGCTGACCGACGATCTAACAGGTTTGCATAATCGACGTGGCTTCTTCGTGATGGCTGAACAACAGTTGAAAATTGCTCACCGCATGAGATTGTTGTGCTGGGTGATTT
The DNA here is from genome assembly GCF_015206985.1 of Nostoc sp. LEGE 12447. Lineage (NCBI taxonomy): Bacteria > Bacillati > Cyanobacteriota > Cyanophyceae > Nostocales > Nostocaceae > Nostoc > Nostoc sp. LEGE 12447. Next base: position 45,184 of record NZ_JADEXT010000035.1, read on the forward strand.
TCATTGATTTAGATGGGCTAAAACAGATTAACGACACCCTTGGTCATGATATGGGGGATGCCTTAATTGTTGATGCTGGTCGATTACTCAAGCAAAGTTTTCGGAACTCGGATATTGTTGCTCGCTTGGGTGGAGATGAGTTCATTGTTTTCATCTCCAGCTACTTTAAGGATGCTGATAGCATCCAAGCGTATCTGCAAGTAAATATTGCCAACTTTAATCAACAGCAAAACCGTAGCTATGAACTTTCGATGAGTATGGGAATAGAGCGTTACTCACCAGGAAGTAATATGTCACTAGAACAACTAATTGCCAGGTCTGACGAATTAATGTACGCTCAGAAGCGTCTCAAGCGGCAATCTATTCATCAACAAGAATAGGCATTAGTATTCTTTTATAACTTTTCTTTCATTAGAGAAAATACGCTGATTTCAAATTGGTGAACATCTTAATAAAAGAACCTGTGTATCGCTGTTTATATATCAAAGTGCGATCGCATAAATTGAACGAACTTTGCTGTTATACCTGCCACTTCAGCAGTTAATTAGTATTTTTTCGATATTAGTGAATCCATCTCAGAACTCCGTTAACGAGTCTTTTATACTCGTGAATCCATCTGTCAAGGCTTGAATACCAATAATTCCCACTGCATAGATATCGCTGCTCAATTGTGGAGTGCGATTAGCTAGCTTGTTCACTTGGCATATAACCATGAGTAGCAATGGCTACGGTAAAACTTGTTTGTCCTTAAGAATTAGGCATCTGAGTACTAATTTGTTTGACAGCCTCAAAGTCAATTAGTACTATCTTGTTATCTGATGTTCTTCGCCGAATATTAGCCGGCTTGATATCCCGATGAATCACATTGTGCTGATGGACAAGTGTATACATCGGTAGAGAGTGGCTTAAAATGCTTAACAACGCATTGTGGATTCCCCGGTCTTTGAATATCTTGAGCTAAGAAAGTCGTACCAAACCCCCCTTGTGCCAGTTGGGTGAGAATTTGGTAGCGTCCACCGATGGTTTGACCCTGCATTAAATTCACCCTTTCTCCCAGATTGAATCACTCACTGATTTTGTTAATCTTGATTTTTGCACAAAATCTAAATATGAAAATAGGAAATGGGTAATAAGGAAGATGAGGGCAAACAGGTGACAAGGTGATTTGAGTGAGAATCTTGCAACAAGTCTTTCCCATTGTCCCCAATTCTCCTTGCCTCTTTCTCCTCTTGGCAATTTCCAATTTCCAATTTCCAATTCCCCATTCCCCATTCCCAATTCCCCATTTCCCAATTTTTAACTTATGAGTTTGAGTCTGTGCATGATTGTGAAAAACGAAGCCGCAACACTGCCTAAATGCCTGAACAGTGTCAGAAAAGTGGTGGATGAAATGGTAGTTTTGGATACAGGCTCAATCGATCGCACTCCCAATATTGCCCAACAACTCGGTGCAAAAGTTCATCATTTTAAATGGTGTAATGACTTCAGTGCTGCCCGTAATGCAGCTTTAAAATATGTCACTGGTGATTGGGTTTTGGTCTTAGATGCTGATGAAACTTTGACTCCAGGCATTGTACCGCAGTTGCGAGAGGCGATCGCCAGAGATGAATACCTGCTCATCAACCTCGTTCGCCAGGAAGTAGGTGCTGAACAATCTCCCTATTCTTTGGTTTCCAGGCTGTTCCGCAATCATCCAGATATTCGTTTTGACCGTCCTTACCATGCCTTAGTGGATGATAGCGTGTCAGCAATTGTAAATAAAGAACCCCATTGGCAAATAGGTTATTTACCTGGGGTCGCACTTGTACACACAGGATATCAAAAAAGTGCGATCGCTCAAAATAACAAATATGCCAAAGCAGCTACCGCGATGGAAGGGTTTCTTGCTACTCATCCCGATGACCCTTATGTTTGCAGTAAATTAGGGGCATTGTATGTAGAAACAGGGAAAATTACCGAAGGTATGGAGTTGCTCAGACATGGAATCAGCGTTGCTGAAGAAAATTACGATATTTTATATGAACTCCACTATCATTTAGGCATTGCTTACAGTCGCTTGCAAAAATCTCCACAGGCGATTTCTCACTATAAAGCTGCTATCAAATTGCCAATTTATCCCATGCTCAAATTAGGAGCATACAACAACTTGGGTAACTTACTCAAAGCAGCAGGAGATTTCAACGGTGCCAAAACAGCTTACGCCACAACTTTAAAAATTGATCCTAATTTTGTTTTTGGACATTATAATTTGGCGATGACATTTAAGGCTTTGGGTTTATTTACAGATGCGATCGTATATTATCAACATGCAATCACCTTAAATCCCAACTATGCCGAAGCCTATCAAAATTTAGGGGTAGTGTTGCTCAAAGTTGGCAATCATCAAGAGAGTTTAACAGCTTTTAGAAAAGCGATCGCCCTTCATGAAAGATATAATCCCGAAGAGGCGAAAAGACTACGCCAGGGGTTGCAAGAGATGGGGTTGATGTAGAGATGAGGGGGAGAAAGAGGCAGGGGGCAGGGGGCATGGGGAGAAGATCGCCTACGAAATTTTGTTGGCACTGTGGCGTAATAGCCTTAAGATTTGCCTCCCCTACTTCTCCCCGATTGTTACCTAATCTGAAAATATCAACCTAAAATTTTCAATCTAAACTTTTAGCTATACTAAACCTTTCAATATTTTATGAATGAAGATACAAAATTCTTTCGTATATTTGGTTCAATATTCGGCGGTGTTGGCAGCATAATTGCCGTTACGGGCATCATGATTGCATTGAATACTCGTTCCTTTGTTACCTCAGCAATACCAGCACAAGGGACAATAATCGATTTGGTGCAACGTTCATCAACTGATAGGAAAGGTCGTTCTTCTTATGCCTACTATCCAGTAATAAAATTTACTGCCCGTTCTGGGGAAGCAACGGTTTTTGAATCAAATTCAGGCAGCAACCCACCAGAGTTTACTAAAGGTCAGCAGGTAGAAATATTATACAGTCCAGAAAAGCCAAATTCTGCCATGATAAAATCTTGGCTAAGTTTATGGTTTTTACCTGTTATGTTAACTGGCTTAGGATCAATTTTTGCCTTGCTTGGAGGAGTTGTACTCATCAAGTCCTTTCCACGTTTGATAAGTTCTAAGTAAAAGTATTTTGGGAACTAATTTGAGACTTGAAAATAAACTCCACCAGTTCGAGTTGAAAAGGTGGAGTAAAAAATTGAAGAGTTAATAAATTCTCCTCACAAATGACAAATGACAACTAAATACGTGACTTGACAAATTTCTCTAACCTATCCATTCCCTTTTCAATAGTTGCCATATCTGTAGCGTATGAAAGGCGAATGTTGTCATCAGCGCCAAAAGCAATTCCAGGAATGACTGCAACTTGATGTTTTTCCAACAAAGCGTCACAAAATTCTAGGGATTTTAGACCGGTTTTGCTGATATCAGGGAACAGATAAAACGCGCCATCTGGTTTTGCAGTACTCAATCCGGGAATGGCGTTGAGTCTGTCTAGCATTACCTGTCGGCGTTTGGCGAAGGCTTGGCGCATTTCTTCGACGCAATCTTGAGAACTTTGTAGCGCTGCGATCGCACCATATTGAGCAAAGGTACACACGTTAGATGTACTATGCCCTTGGATGGTACTTGCTGCTTTAATAATTTCCACTGGCCCCGCTAAATAGCCGAGTCTCCAACCAGTCATAGAATAAGCTTTTGCAAACCCATTACTGATCAAAGTGCGGTCAAAAATTTCCTTTCCAAGAGAACCGATGCTGATATGTTCTGCACCGTCGTAGAGAATCTTTTCGTAAATCTCATCAGATACGACAAAGATATCTGCATCAACTACTACCTGCGCCAGTGCTTTGATTTCGTCTGGCGTGTAAACCATCCCTGTGGGATTAGATGGAGAGTTGAGGATAAATAACTTTGTCTTGGGGGTGATTGCTTTACGGAGTTGTTCGGGAGTAATTTTATAACCCGTTGTGGCATCTGTGGGTACAATTACCGAAACTCCACCGACTAAAGTCACCATTTCGGGATAACTTAGCCAGTAGGGTGCAGGGATAATTACCTCATCACCTGGATCGATTAGCGCCACCATCAAGTTGTACAGAGAATGCTTACCGCCATTGGTGACGATGACATTCTCCGACTTGTAATCAAGACCGTTATCATTTTTGAGCTTATGGGCGATCGCTTCCCTTAACTTTGGTTCTCCGGCTGCTGCACCATACTTGGTTTTGCCTTCATCCAAAGCTTTGACTGCTGCGGCTTTAATATGCGCTGGGGTATCAAAATCTGGTTCTCCAGCGCTAAAACTACAAACATCTATTCCTTCTGCCTTCAGTGCCTTAGCCTTGGCTGCGATCGCTAAGGTCAATGAAGGTGTTACCTGACTTACTCTTGCTGCCAGCTTCATTCTTACTATTTTTTGGCAAATCTTTCACTTATCTAAGGATATCCCAGAATCATTACCGAGATTTGCTTTTTCTGAATTCGTTGATAATCGGGGAGATGAGGGAGCAGGGAAGAATAAGAAATAACTAATGACAAAGGACTAATGACAAAGGACTAATGACAAAGGACTAATGACAAATGACTCCGCGAAGCAGTTTGATTATTGACTCTTAAGAATGTATCGTATATAACTTGATTTTTAGTGCAAACTAACTGTTTTTATGCAGATTAAGAAACTTTTAATTACATCTTCTCTGTTAATTACTAATCTTTTTATACCTAATGCTGCCATTGCTCAAAATCGCGGTACTCCAGGTAAATTTGATTTTTATGTACTGACACTCTCCTGGTCGCCGGATTATTGTGCAAAAAATGGTACCCGTGACCCGCAGCAGTGCGGTTCTGGAAGGAAACTTGGTTTTGTATTACATGGTTTGTGGCCACAGTACCAAACTGGTTATCCTGCTAATTGTTCCACGCAAAAACTACCGTCGGAAGTAAAGCAACGGTTTCCCAATTTGTATCCTAGTAATAAACTTTACGATCATGAATGGGAAAAACATGGTACTTGTTCGGGGAAAACTCCTGCGGAATACTTGACATTGAGTAAAAACTTAAAAGATGCGATCGCTATTCCCGCAGCTTATAATCGTCCCAATAAACCTTTGCGTACCACAATTACAAATTTTAAAAATTCATTTGTGAGTGCGAATAATCGAATTACTGCTGATGGTGTAGCACCTTTCTGTTCTGGTTCAGGAAGATTTTTGCAAGAAGTCTTCTTTTGTTATTCCAAAAACGGTGAACCTGGTATTTGCAGCACCGAGATTTTGAAGCGATCGCGAAAAAGTTGTGGTCAACCAGATTTCTTAGTGAGAAATGTTAGATAGCAATGGGGGATTAGGTGACAGGTGACAGGTGACAGGTGACAGGTGACAGGTGACAGGTGACAGTGAATAATCTGTAATCTGTAATCTGTAATCTGTAACCTGTACCCTATTCCCTTCCCCACTCCCTAAGCGATCGTCACATCTGGCGATAAGTAAACATCTTGAATGGTATGAAATAACTTCACACCTTCCTCAAAGGGACGCTGGAAAGTCTTTCGCCCAGAAATTAATCCCGAACCACCAGCGCGTTTGTTGATCACGGCGGTGCGAATTGCTTCAGCGAAGTCATTTTTACCAGTCGCGCCACCAGAATTAATCAACCCTACACGCCCAGAGTAACAATTTAGTACTTGGTAACGAGTTAAATCAATTGGGTGATCGGTTGTCAATTCTGTATAAACGCGCTCATCTGTTTTGCCGTAACTCTTACCACTGGCTTTGGCAACTGCACCATAACCATTGTTATTTTCGGGTAACTTTTGTTTGATGATATCAGCTTCAATCGTCACACCTAAATGATTTGCCTGTCCGGTGAGGTCAGCAGCAAGGTGGTAATCTTTATCTTGTTTAAAAGCGTTATTCCGCAGATAGCACCAGAGAATAGTCGCCATCCCTAATTCATGGGCGCGTTTAAAAGCTTTGCTGATTTCCTGAATTTGTCTGGTAGAATTCTCGGAACCAAAGTAAATTGTCGCACCTATCGCCGCCGCCCCTAAATTCCAAGCTTGTTCTACATCCGCAAACAATACCTGGTCAAATTGATTGGGGAAAGTCAGCAATTCGTTGTGATTGATTTTGGCAATGAAGGGAATTTTGTGAGCATACTTGCGCGAAACTATACCCAATACTCCTAAAGTGGTAGCAACAGCATTGCAACCTGCGGCGATCGCTAATTTAACAATATTTTCTGGGTCAAAGTAAATTGGATTGGGCGCAAAAGACGCACCCGCAGAATGTTCAATCCCTTGGTCTACAGGTAAAATCGAGAGATAACCTGTGTTTGCCAGACGACCAGTAGAATAAAGTAGCTGGAGATTACGCAATGCTTGAGGATTGCGATCGCTGTTGATCCAGATTCGATCTACAAAGTCTGGCCCTGGCAAGTGTAGTAAATCTTGAGAAACCTTTGCTTTGTAGGTAAGCAGGTCTTCAGCCTCTTTACCTAGCAATGACTCGATAGAACTAGACTCTATGAGCGTTGTAGTCATAGTGTTTTCCTCAAAAATTGAGCAAATGACCTTTGCCTTTAAGATAGCATTTTTAATATTGCTAACCTGGTTATGCAGGCATTAACTATATGTAAAATATTTCTGATATGGCAGTCTTAAATTATTAGTAAAAACTTTTTTGACTCATTAAACGCGAGATTTTATTGTCAAAATTTGCATTTTCTCCCACACAAATAACTTCTTAAGAAAGATGCGGATTGATAGGATTAATCTAAAGACTAAAATTTGCCTCCAAGTTCGCAGATTAATTGTCTTTAGCAGAGTTGCTGCAACCATAAAGTTTAAACTTGTTACCACCCCTTCTGCTACTATAAGTCTTGCCTGATAGACATTACACCTGAAAATTAGAGAAAAGATGGCAGCGAAGACATAAGCAGCGATCGCTAAAGAACCTAAAAACTGGATAATTACTGCCCATACTGAGAAATTAAAAAGATTCATCCTTGATCTCGTTCTTTTTATTCTTTGCTTGCTCAATTTCTTTTGCCAAAAAGAAATTCAGAATTGTTCGTAGCGCAATGATGGCAGCTAGTTTACCAATTTCGTCCCAAGTTGGAGCGATCGTACTACGTAAAATGTCAGCAGCCAATGCAAACTCAAGGGAAAGAGCCAGCCACATACCCAGCGATAGCCGAATTTCCTCTTTAGCCTCATTCAACTTTTTACGGCGGCTGAAGAAAAAAACCAGAACCTTGGCTACGGCTTCCAAGACGGCTATACCAATGATAATGCCAGTAAAGATATCAACTGCTGTAGCAAGTACAGTCGTCAAATTCGTGACGAAAGCTTCCATATAGTTTATTTCATAGGTTCAAGCAGGCAAACGCGCACGCGCAAAGCATTGGCGATACTTGTCAGTGCAAAGTTAACCGATCCCTACCATCTACTAGCTGCTCAATCATGCTATCTTCGTATCCTATCTACGATTGATAGCAAAATAAAACTTATCTTTTCCTCATTGTGGTAATAATCGTTAAAAGAACAAATACAATTCTATGAGTAAGTTTCAAATCGATATCGACTTCAGCAATATAGATTTAGCTTCCCTTGAGACAGAAGAAGATTTTCAAAGAGAGGCAAAAACATTACTACCAAAGGTACTTGTCAAACTAGGCGAAAGTGTGGGCGAAAAGACTTGGGAAGAATTACAGCAAAAGCTGCAAGGAACTGGAGGTAAACTCAAATCTTCTCCAAGCGAGAAACGTAAGTTTATTCAAGAAACAGGAAGAACCTATCAACGAAATGCCAGTAACAGAGAAAAACAAGAACTAGAAGATTATATAGTAGAGCAATTACGCCAACACAAACTGTAAATATCGACCTAACTTGTATGTCTGAGTAACAGTGATGTCTATGATGGGCTATGCCTACGCAGCTTCACTGACATGACTACCGTCGCTCACGCCAACAAACCGAAGTCTGCTTAAACGGACTTCGGTCTGTAGTACTTTTGTAAATCTTAAATTTACACAAAATATTTTTTGCATTATTGTATAAAAATAATCCTTATATTACAGAGGTATCAACAATAATGCTGAACTGGGACAGAACACTCCTAACTACTAGCTCCTTGTGCCTACTTTTGTTGTCTGCAATGGTGCCAGTCCAGGCTAAACCAGTCCAATCAAAGAAACCAGCACCCACAGCTACAACAATTTACCAGCAAGCTAAAAAAGAATTACCTGAAGATTTTTATACCCTCTATCGCGTCATAGATAGAGTCGCACGTGCCAACGAATTAGATAATCGTCCTTGGCGGGTTGTGGCTGTTCCCAAGTATGATGTCAATGCTTATGCAAGTGACGTTAATTTGGTTGCTATTTACGATGGCATACTTGACCAGTTAGCTGGTGATTCTTCAGCATTAGCTTGTGTAGTTGCCCATGAAATGGGACATCACACCAAGCGTCACATTGCTGTTGGTGAAGCTAAAAAAACTGAGTTAATTGCCAAAATTCAAGAAGAAGCAACCAAAGAAGTACTGGGAGAAAGAGAAGCTGCAAACCAAGAGTCAACAGCTGCTAACGTTGGCGGTGCCGTTGTGAATCGTGTAGTTGGAGGAACTTTTGGTGGTTTACTGGGTTCAGTTCTTGGTAATCAAGGCGCTCAACGACAAGTAGAATCACAGCAACGCATTAATGAGATTGTCGATAAAAAGAAAAAAGAGTTAGAACAGCGTTTAGCAGAACAAGAACGACAACAAGAGTTTGAAGCTGATGAAATTGGCTACATAGCTTCTGTGAAAGCAGGCTTTGAACCAGAAGGATGTTTAAGAGTAATGCAGGTTTTGGCTCAAACTCCTGGTTCTGAATTTGATACAACTCATCCAGCAGTACCCAAACGAATTGAGGCAATCAAAGCTTTAATTATTAAGTATCCACCCCAGACTTTGGCTAAAGAGGGTGAAACGCGAATATCTAAGACAAAGCCTTTAACTTATAACATTTCTAAAGATAAGACCTCGTTACGGATTAACTCGGTTCGTGGTGGTTCCCAAGCAGATGATATAGAGCGTCGCTTTGGTAAATAAAAACACTAATTTATGGTGGCATAAATCTTAAGTAGGGTGTTCACCGCTACATAACATGGTGTGTTAGGCGCGAGAGTCATATTTTTTGTAACAAACTATATGGAAATATGCGCCTAACAACCCTACAAGAATTTTATTTTTACTTTATAAATAGCCTCTAATACCCATTTTGAATATCAAATTACGTATTAAAGAGCGGCTAGAGTCAGCTAGACTAAAGAAGAAATTGCTTAATAAGTTTTAATAATTCTGTTATGAGTACTGATTCACCTGTTAATTCTCCCGATAAGCCTGAATCTTCATTAGGGAAGCGTTTGAGAAACTTCTTAGTTGTAATGGTAGCGATCGCTCTTAGCGTTGCCCTCGTCTTAGGATTGAGAACTGAAACAACCTCAGCAAGCCTAGCCAAGTTAAGCGATTCGTCCACACCATTAGAAGTAGCCGTCAGCAACGGCAAACCATCTCTAGTAGAGTTTTATGCTGATTGGTGTACTGTCTGTCAAAAAATGGCACCAGATATCACTCAATTAGAAACAGAGTATGCTGACAAGATGAATTTTGTCATGCTGAATGTGGATAATACCAAGTGGCTACCCGAAATGCTGAAATATCGGGTGGACGGGATTCCCCATTTTGTATTTTTGAGTCAGCAAGGGGAAACCATAGCTCAAGCGATCGGCGATCAACCCCGTAAAATTATGGCTAGTAACTTAGAAGCTTTGGTTACTGGTTCGTCTCTTCCTTATGCTCAAGCTAGTGGGAAGGTTTCCAAGTTTTCAGCCCCAGTAGCACCAACAGCTAGTCAAGATGACCCCCGCAGTCATGGCAGCCAGGTAGTAAATTAAAGTAATTCGTAATTCGTAATTACCCCCGGTTCGCCCATTTTTTAGGGAGTTAGGAAAAGTAGATAGTTAAAAGTATACCGAAAGGCATATTCCCAAAAAGACTAATAGTGAACTACCTACACGATGAGTTTACATTGGGATAAGCAAAGCGGTATCAAAAGTTACTTTTGAGTAGTAACTTTTGAGTAAGAGATCCAACTACTTTCGACTCTCCATCCTATGCGATCGCGCATATTTATAGTAAGCAAATTTAACTAATTTATTTGTGTGTTTTATGGTAAATAATGTTACTAATCTAAAAATTGTTTAGAATTAGTTGCTATAATCATGGATCTTTTACCTAAATTTTTATAGTGACATCTAGATATTTTTAACTAATTCAGATAAACTAATAAATTTGTCCGTAGCATCACCTTCTTTTGTATATGCCCAAAACTTACACCGTAGAAATTGATCACCAAGGCAAAATTCATACCTTGCAAGTTCCTGAAAATGAAACGATCTTATCGGTTGCCGAGGCTGCTGGTTTAGAATTGCCGAGTTCTTGCAATGCAGGTGTTTGCACAACTTGCGCCGGTCAATTATCTGAGGGAACTGTGGATCAAACTGATGGTATGGGCGTTAGTCCAGATTTACAAAAGCAAGGTTACGTATTGCTTTGTGTTGCCAAACCCCTTTCTGATTTGAAACTTCAGACAGAAAAGGAAGACGTAGTTTATCAGTTACAATTTGGCAAAGGCAAATAATCAGCGAACAGTTATCAGTATATCGGATGATTATTCATAACTGAATAACTGTTCACTCAGATTACCATCTGATAAGTTATACAAGTATTTCATCGCAGATGAAGTCAGCTATTCTAGAAACTAGAAATTAACAGGATTTACCAAAATGACAACTCATTTTATTACCGCAGAAATTGATTTACAAGAAACTCCCGCAGAGTTACTAGAAGTAATTGAAACAGAGTTAAAGAAACAAGGCGAACCTCTGCGTTGGGCAGTTACTTCTGTAGATGCTGACGAACAAAAAGCTACAGTTGAAGCCGTTGTCACGACAGTTAAGAGTTAGAGGATGTTTGAAAAGTCCTCTTGTCGGTAGCAAAAATTTTAGATCCCCCTAAATTCCCCGATAAATTGGGGGACTTTGATTCTGCTTCCCCCCTTTTTCAGGCTACGGTCTATACACATCTTTTTGCTGGCTACAAAATGTGTATTGATCCCCCTAAGTAGTATTTTTCATTAATCGTTGCTATACCCCGACTATAGTCAAAATAGCCTGCATTAGTACCTCTAGCTCAATTGGTTTAGAAATATGCTGTTGAAATCCGGCTGCTAGTGCTAGTTGTTGATCGATCTCTCCTGCATAAGCGGTAAGGGCAATCGCTGGAATTTCTCCGCCTTGGTCAGACGGCTGCTTTCTAATTTGACGAATTAGTGTGTAGCCATCCATATCGGGCATTCCAATATCACTGATTAGCAAATCAAATTTTGCTTGCCCCAAAGTGCTTAGAGCATCATGTGCTGATTCAGCTTCAGTCACTTGCACCCCATACTGTTCTAGCAGGAAGGCGATGAACTCCCGTGAATCTCTGTCATCATCTACAAGCAGGGCTTGCAATCCATTTAGATTGAAGTCTGAGCGATTATGGAACGCAGTATCATCTTGATTCAGTTTTGCCGCAGCGATCGGTGGAAACTTGACTATAAACCTTGCTCCTTGACCGACTCCAGGGCTTGCTGCCTGAACGGTTCCGCCATGCAATTCAACTAAATGACGCACGATCGCTAACCCTAATCCCAATCCTCCAAATCTTCGGGTTGTTGTCCCATCGGCTTGGCGGAAGTAGTCAAAGACATAAGGTAGAAAGTCAGGAGAGATCCCCATACCAGTGTCGCTGACAGTGATTTGAGTGTATTCCGAAGGATGAGTATCTAGTTCATTCTCAATCCTTTCTAACCGCACCTCTACTCGACCACCCTGTGAGGTAAATTTAATCGCGTTGGAAAGTAGATTCCAAACAACCTGTTGCAGGCGACCAGAATCACCCAACACTTGCCCAACGTTCGGTTCAAAGACTGTTTCAATCTGAATAGATTTAGCTTCAGCAGCTAGTCGCACGGTTTCCAGAGCAGCTTTGATGGTTAAAGTTAGACCAACTGGAACTGTATGCAAACTCAACTTACCTTGGAGAATACGCGATACATCGAGCAAATCTTCAATCAGTTGCGCTTGCAGTTTAGCGTTACGCTCGATCGTTTCAAGCGCATACTGAGTTTTGGCTGCGTCCTGGTGGCTCGTTTGCAAAATTTTTGCCCATCCCAAAATTGGATTCAGGGGCGATCGCAATTCATGAGATAGCACTGCCAGAAACTCATCTTTAATCCGATTGGCTTGTTGCGCTTGTTCAGTTTGTTGCTGCAAAGAAATCATTAGCTGATTGAGGCGATCGTTCTGCTCTTGCAGCATCGCTGATGCTCGCTTTCGTTCGGTGATATCGGACAGGATGAAAACGGCACCTGTGAGAGTCCCATACCCATCAAATACTGGGTCAATGGTTTTGGCAAACCAGCGTTCTGTGGACTGAAATTCTAGAACTTGCCGTTGGTGAGTTTCTTTCGCCCGACGAAAACAAGCGCCATCTCCAATCCCCAATTCTGCGCCCATCAACTCATGGTGAACACAACCTAAGATTTCGTGGGAGGGCTTGCAAAAAAGCTGCATCATCGCTAGATTACAGCGCAGAATTATACCTTCCCGGTCTACCAGACATACGCTGTCCTTGATAGAGTCAAAGGTAGTTTGCCACTCTCGTGCTGAGGATAAAGCAGCTTCCTCCGCTCGTCGAATTCGCAGCAGCGATCGCACTGTCGCCAGCAGTTCAATGGGTTCAACAGGTTGCACCAGATAAGCATCGGCACCACTGTCTAAGCCTTCTGCTTTATCCTGGCTTTGGACAAAACTTGCAGAAAGGTGTAGCACGGGAATAAAAGCAGTTTCGGGATTTGCCTTAATTTGGCGACAGACTTCAAAGCCGTTAATATCTGGTAATTTAACATCCAAAATCACCAGAGCAGGTTGATGTTCAGTAGCTGCTTTTAATCCTGCTACTCCCGTTGCCGCTTCCACGACGGTAAAGCCTGCATTTTGCAAAATCCGGGTGACGATGTAACGATTGGCTTCGTTATCGTCAACATGCAGGATGATAACCCGTGGCTCAGACATGACTTTGCCCACAAGTATCTAGAACAAGCCCAGCTTTGATCAGCGCATCTTGCAGTTGGGCGTTCGCCGTTAGCGGAGCGTTCCGCAGCAAAGGCGAGGCGTAGCCCATCGTTGCGGTTTGAGAGCCTGTTTCTTTGGAAAGAATGGCGATGCTTTTTTTTGCTAATTGGCTCTGAGTTTCTGTATCAATTTGTGCCGATGAGTAGATGATCACAGGAATCGACTGAGTGACAGGATTGCTTTTAAGCTGCTTGAGTACATCAAACCCACTTAACTCTGGCATCTCCAAGTCAAGGATGATCGCAGTCGGTTGCTCGCGTTCTGCAAAATTTAATCCTTCCCATCCGTTCATGGCTTCTAAAATACTCAATTGTGTATTTACCAACAACTGTTTCACCAAATACCGATAGGCAGGGTCATCGTCAATTAACAAGATTTTTTGAGGCTTGTTCTGATTAATTAGCGTATTAAGTTTATTCAACAACTGCAATCTGTCTACCGGCTTAATTAAAAAACCGTTGGCTCCTAGGGCTAGTGCTTGCTTCTCGTTATCAATGATGGTGATAACTAGTACAGGTATGCTGCGGGTGCTTTCATCTCCTTTGATTTCTCGCAAGAACGTCCAGCCGTTTTGCCCTTCTAGCATAATATCGAGCATAATCGCCGCTGGTTGAAGTTGTTGTAAGGCAAGCCTAGCTTGAGCTAAAGTGCGGGTCGCAATTAATTGATAGGCTGAATCCTGAAGGTGCTTTTCGTAAATAAATAGCGTTTCTCGATGATCTTCAACTGCCAGAATTGGCAGACGAGTTGCTTCCAGTGGTGCGATCGTCTCCGCTCGACCGTCGAACATCGGTTGCAGTAGGGTGGGAAATTCGGTTGCATAAGGGTAGACGATGGGAATCGCTGCTGTAAATGTAGAACCTTCACCCAGCTTACTTGTAACTGAAATGCTACCGCCCAGTAGCTCCGTTAGCTTGTGCGATAACGGCAATCCTAACCCGGTTCCCTTCACCTGCTTTTGCAGAGAAGACTCAATTTGGACAAAATCCTCAAAAATGCGCTCTTGATCGGCGATCGCAATACCGATGCCCGTATCAGACACGGAGAAGATCACGTTATGACCTCTTTGCACAGCGGTTACACGGACTTCTCCCTGCTCGGTAAATTTCAGGGCATTGGAGATAAAGTTTCTCAGAATTTGCGCGACTTTGCCCTCATCACTATATATCTGCCCAATGCCTTCAGGTTCCTCGACAATTAGCGCGACAGAGGAGTCTTGAACCAATAATGGGCGCAGCATTCCCCGCAGTGTGGCAAACAAATCACTAACTTCAAAAGAACTGGGACGCACTTCAATTTTTCCAGCTTCCACCTTTGCCAAATCCAGCAAGTCGTTGACCAGTTCTGATAATCCGCTCGCTGCCTTTTGGATGAATGTCACCTGCTTTTCTTGCTCGACGGTCAAATCACCATCCATCCGGGCCAGCAGCATCCGAGATAGGGACAGAATCGAGTTGAGCGGTGTACGAAACTCATGGCTCATGTTTGAGAGAAAGCGGGTTTTTAGCTCGTTTGCCTTTTGCAAAGAGTCTGCTTTTTCATCCAATTCTGCATAGAGGGCAACCACACCGCGATTGGTATCTTCCAGTTCTCGGTTGAGCTGGGTTAGTTCTTCCTCCCGCTTCCGTAGCTCTGCCATTGCCCGCAGTAACTCCTGGTTTTGTCGCTGGATCTCTTCATAGGGATTTTGGGGCGATCGCTCCATCACGCTTTCTCGAATCTGCTGCAATTGCAAATCGGTGAAATTAGGTGTGCGCTTCGACAACCTTTTGCTCATCACCACCGTTGTTCCCTGTCCCGGCAGCGATTCCATCTCAAAGAAATCCATCAGCTTCCGGCTACCCATGATGCCTAGCCCCATTCCCGTGTTAGAGGTGTAGCGTCCTGCCAAAACGTCTTCCAGATGAGGAATGCCACTACCCGAATCCTGAATCTGAATCAGAAACTCTTGAGGTTCTCCTGCCACAGAAAATTCAACAGTTCCACCTTTGGCATACTGAAAGGCATTGCGGGCAATTTCTGAAACTGCCGTTGCCAATCGTGCTTGATCTTGAGCATCAAAGCCCAATTGCTCGGCGATCTCACGAGTTCGTTGCCGAGCTTGGACAACATCCTGTTCGTACTGGATTTCGAAGGTGAAAATAGTTGTCAAGTCGCTTCACTCCAATTCAAAATTGCACTTTCTTTCGTATCTTTAATTACGAATTACGAATTACGTTAGCGTAGCGGGGCGTAGCGGGGCGTAGCCCATTACGAATTACGAATTATTTCCCATTCCTTTAGCCACTAACACTGTCACATCATCCCGGTCTCGATTAAAGTCTCGGTATAAGACACCTGCAATCAGGCTGGGATGTTTTTGACTCAAGCCTGGATAGCGATCGAGCTGCCACTTAGTGTCTAATCCGTCAGAATGCATAATTAAAAGTCCGTTGGCATACCAGGGATAGCTAAACTCTTGAATTTTGCGGATTTCATGTCCCACTGTGCCGTTGTTAGATATCAGATGGTGGCGTTCAGGAAAGGAGAAAATGCTGGCAGCGATATTGCCAATGCCGGCAAAGCGGACAGACTGTTGTTCAAAGTCGATTTCAGCAATGGCGAGTGCTGCTCCTCGCGTACTTCGCAAGGCGGCGTGGGCAGCTTCGACGATCGCAGCCGGAGAGCGATCGTGTTCTTGAAAAATTCTGACGGCTTTTGAGGAAGCAGTAGCAGCCGCAGGCCCATGCCCTAAGCCATCGGCTACTAGCAACAGGCTACGGCAACGATCAACTTGATATGCCCAGGCATCTCCTGAAACCTCCTCGCCTCGTTTGGGCAAACAGATCGTCCCAATTTCTAAGGTCTTTTCCGGCAGATGGGGTGTCGAGTCTGACCAGAGGTGGGCGAGGAGCGCTGTCCCTTGATTGCGAATAGAGTAAATTTCCAATAAACCAGAGAGGCGAGAAATTGCGCCCAGTCCATTGCCCAAGGTTCCGCCTGTGGAAAAGCCATCTTGCAAACACTCATCCACATCAACCATTCCCCGTCCTTTATCTAGCGATAAGACTTCAATACCAATGGCTGAATCGTGTTCGAGCAATCTTAGCAATAATACTCCACCCTGACCGTGCTGGATTAGATTGTTCGCAATCTCTGTCACCACAATGCCAACCTTGCCCCGTTGCGTTTCCTGAAAGCCAAGCCGAGTTGCCAATGCGATCGCTACCCGTCGCGCTTCCCCAGTCTGGCTAGATTCAGTAATTGTAATGGCGACAGATTCTCTCATTTTATTTCCATCGTACAATTATTACCCGTGTTCCTTCTCCCACCGCAGACTGAATCTCAAACTCGTTAGCAAGTCGTTTAGCACCGCTCAATCCCATACCCAATCCGCTACCCGTGGTGAACCCATCCTTCAGCGCCAGATCAATATCGGGAATTCCCGGGCCCCGATCTTCAAAGGTCAGCCGGAGTCCTCGTCGTCTCCCTTCCTGAAGCGTTTCTAGCTTGACTGTGCCACCTCCCCCATAGTCTAGGGTATTGCGGGCTAACTCACTGGCGGCGGTCACAATTTTAGTTTGGTCTACTAAGCCAAAGCCAATCTCCACGGCCAGATGGCGCACGGCTTGCCGAACTAAGACTACATCTGTAGAAGATTGAATGTCGATTGTTTCAGTCTTCTGCATCGTCATCTGCACGCCATTGAGTGGCAATGACCTGATTTGTGGTTTCATTGAGTGATGATCGCAAGAGTGCCATACCTTTTTCTACGTTTAGGGCAGTGCGAATACCCGTCAGCGACAGCCCCAATTCCACCAGGGTAATTGCCACAGCAGGCTGCATCCCAACGACAACTGTTTGGGCATCCAATACCCGTGATATTCTGGCAATGTTGCCTAAAATCCTCCCAATGAAGGAATCGACAATTTCTAATCCAGAAATATCGATCAAGACACCGTGAGCGTGAGTTTGAGTGATGCGGTTGGCCAAGTCATCCTGTAGAGTCATGGCAAGGCGATCATACATATCCACTTGGATTGTCACCAGCAGGAAATTGCCCATTTTGAGTATAGGAATACGTTCCATTGGTTCCTACCTATTTGGGTTGAGAGCGAGTAATGGTCGCTCCCAAACGTTTTAGCGCTATGAGAAAGGCATCGGCTAAGGTTGCCTTTGTTGTGATATCAGTCAAATCAATACCGAGATAAACGATTGTTTGGGCAATTTGAGGACGAATACCACTGATCATACAATCAGCTCCCATAAGACGGGCAGCAGTAACGGTCTTGAGCAGATGTTGAGCGGTGAGGGTATCCACGGTGGGAACCCCGGTAATGTCAATAATGGCAATTTCTGACCCGGTTTCAACAATTTTCTGCAACAACGACTCCATCATCATTTGCGTGCGGGCACTATCCAGGGTGCCGATAATGGGTAATGCCAAAATTCCGTCCCAGAGTTTAATCACTGGGGTAGACAGCTCCATCAACTCTTCCTGCTGTCGCAAAATCACCTCTTCCCGCGCCTTTTGATACACTTCAATTGTCAGCAATCCCAGTTGATCCAGTAAGTTGGTGGCTAGCCAAATCTCTTCACCCAACTCAATGGGGTCTTTCAATTGCTGACGCATTCGGTTGAAGAGGGGTTGCTTGAACGAAAAGACGAATGTAGCTGTTTCCGCCGGTGTGAAGCCTTTTTGCGATCGCGATCGAGAAATGCTGCTTAGTATTTCCCGCATATCTTGCCACGCTGCTGCCTGAATATTGCTCAACTTGCCCTGCCCAACCGCGCTCCGAAACAAGCTCAGGAATTCCCGGCACTCCTCCTTTAGCTCGGCTTCTTTAATCAAGCCTTTCCGAATATTGATAGTGGCTAATTCCTGAGTCCACTCTGACAGCAGTTCTGCCTCGAAGGTTTCCAAGATTTCTGATATCTTACTTTCGCTCATTGTTCCTATAAGGGCAACCACTTTGATTAGTCCAAAATCAGTGTATGCTGATTCAGACCAACGCGAAAGTCCGTTCATTGGCAGCTCATATTAAACTAGCGATCGCTTCTACTAGTTCTTCGGGATCAATTGGTTTGGATAAGTGTCTTTGAAAACCTGCTGCGAGAGCTTGTTTTTGATCGGATTCTCCAGCATAAGCTGTCAGCGCGATCGCTTTTATCTGTCCGCCTTGTTCTTTTGGCCAAGTTCTTACCTGACGGATGAGCATATATCCGTCCATCTCTGGCATAGCAATATCGCAGACGAGAATATCTGGCTGAGATTGTTTTAATATCTTTAATGCCTCACGACCGGATGCGGCGGCTGTTACTTCTGCACCATATTGCTCAATCATGAATACCAATAGTTCTCGCGTATCTTGCTCATCCTCTACTGTCAGCACCCGCACGCCGCGTAAATTTAACGATATTTTAGGTAAACTTTTATTCTGATTTGATTGTAAAACTGTAGTGATGAGCGGTAATTTAACTGTAAAGGTTGCTCCTTGGTCTTCTCCTTTACTGTCCGCCTGAACTGTACCACCGTGCATTTCGACAATGTGTCGGACAATTGCTAATCCTAATCCCAAGCCGCCAAACTTGCGTGTTGTGGCACTATCAGCTTGGCGGAATGTTTCAAAGACGTAAGGTAAAAATTCTGGTGTAATGCCCTTGCCTGTATCGCTAACTTGAATCTGAGTACAAGTATCGGTAGACTCTAATTTTATTTTTACCTTGCCGCCAGTTGGGGTAAACTTCACCGCATTAGTAAGCAAATTCCACACTACCTGTTGCAGGCGGCTAGCATCACCCATAAAAAGCTGGACATCTGGTGCAATCTCAGTGTGAATTTGAATCGATTTAGCTTCTGCTGCGAAAGCGACTGTTTCATTGGCAGCTGCAATAGTTGCAGCTAAATCAACTGAAGAAATGTTAAGCGTTAATTTGCCTTGCAGAATGCGGGATATATCTAATAAATCAGCGATCAGTTGAGTTTGTAATTTAGCATTGCGTTCGATTGTTTCTAAAGCGATCGCTTTTTTCTCCTCACTTAATTGGTGAGTCCGCAGCAATTTTATCCACCCGAGTATCGGATTTAACGGCGTTCGCAATTCATGAGACAACACCGCCAAAAATTCATCTTTAATGCGGTTGGCAGTTTCAGCTGCTTCTCGTGCAGCTTGTTCGCGTAGCAGTAATTCTTCACGTTCTTCTTCGGCTCGCCTGCGGGAAGTCACATCAATTGCTACTCCCCCCACCAAAGATTGCCCAGATAAATGAGCAATGGGAAATTTATAAACGAGGAAATCGCCTATTGTGCCATCCAGACGAGGTGCCATTTCAATTGTCTCTAAAACCTGATTAGTTTTAGCCACTGTTTGGATGTTGTTTAATAATTGGGTGGCAATCTCAATATCAAACAATTCAAATGCAGTTTTGCCGATCGCATCTTGAGTAAATAGCTGAAAAGTATTTACATAAGTCGGACTAAGGTAAATAACTTTACCATCTGCATCTGTAATCCAAGCAGCAGCAGGACTATGTGCCATGAATGCCTGAAAGCGTTCTTCACTTTCTTGCCGCACTTCTTCGGCTTGCTTGCGATCGCTAATGTCAATGTTGACTCCTAAAAAACACTCGGCTTGTCCCTCTGCATCTCGGATAATTTGCCCTTTCGATGCTACCCAAATAACTGTATTATCTCTGCGGACAATGCGGAATTCGTCGTAATATTCCTTACCTTCAGCTAATACTTTTTCTACTCCTTCCATAACCCGTGGACGATCGTCTGGATGGATAAAATCAACCCAAGGCTTCACACCAGGTTCTTCTGTACCTATTTCCAACCCCAAGATATCCCAGATTCCTTCCGACCAAAATACCTCACCAGTAGGTACATTCCACTCCCAAGTCCCAATTTTTCCTGCTCTTTGTGCCATTTGGAGGCGTTGTTCGCTTTGTCGCAATGCTTGCTCTGTGCGCTTGCGATCGCTAATATCACGAGATACAGCAATTACACCTGCGATCGCTTGCTCAGGACTATATAAAGGAGCCAAAATATATTCGTAACAATGCACTCCATCAACGGTATTATATTCAGTCTCTGCTCTGATGGGTTGCCCCGTTGTCATTACTGTTTCTCGTTGGGTGTCTACCCGACGCATCGTAGTAAACATTTCTGGGGCAAAATCAAGTTGTTGCCATACCTTACCGACTATCTCTTCTGGCTGACAACCTAAAACCGCAGCCCCACCTTCACTGACATACTGATAACAACCATCCCGATCAAAAATATAAATATGATCCACCGAGGCAGAGAGAATCGCATTTAAGATATTCGCTTGATGTTGCACCTGGCTCATCAACTGACGTGTGCATTCTTCTGTCTGCTTGCGTTCAGTAATATTCAAAAATGCAGCTACCGCTCCTCTGGGATTACCCTGTTCATCAAGTAGGGGAGCAGCATAACCAAATAAATTAAATATAGTGCCATCACCACGAACGATATCAACTTCTGTGCCTTTGACTTCTGTATTATGAATGGCTGCATAACGTAGCGGATATTCTTCTGGTGAGAGTTCCTTTCCCTGCCGCAAAATTTTGTAAGATGGACGCGGGGCATTAACGGGAGTAGAGGAAACATTAACTTCAGGCAAGATACCTAAAATCTCAGCAAATGCTGGGTTAGATTTTACCTCCTGAAATCCCATATCTTCCGTGATCAGGATGCCAATGGGAATTAACTCAAATAAAGTTTGCATATTTTGGCTCACAGAAGCGATCGCGATTTCCCGTGCTTCTAGTGCTGCGGCCATTTCGTCAATCGCTTGCGCCAGTTGACCAAGTTCTCCCGATATATGAGCAAGTCCAGTGCGTGTGTTGAGTTGACCACTACCCAAGGTCTTGGCTGTTTGCACCAAAGATTTTATCTGGTTGAGAAAAAATACATCCCCACCCACCCAAGTAGCAGCGATCGCTAAAAAAGTAACTACACCTAAACTAATTAAGTTTCTGAATAATAAACTATCAGCATTAGCAAAAACTTCAGACTTGGGAATACCAATCCTGATATATCCATCCGGCTTGACTGGATTATCGCCCAAAGGAATAAAGGCAAAGATTCGCGGCACACCATCAAGGCTAGTCATTTCATCGATCCCCTCAACCTGAGCGATTTTCATTCTGGCGAAAGTATCTGGTGCTAAAGATTTGCCTACCCAATTTTGCGTATTGGGATAGCGGACTAAAAGTGTTCCTTTCTTGTCAACCAAACTCAGCACCGAGCCTTGGGGCATTCTTATTTGCGCCGCCAACTGATTTAACTGAGCTAAATCAAGTGCAGCTACAACCATAGTTTGTACTCGCCCTGCCTTGTCTAAAATTGGGTAAGCAAAATTCAGGGTAGCTTTTTTAGTGACGCGATCTATTTGATAATCACCAACCACAAATTTCCGAGTTTGCAAAGCACGTTGGAAATAACTGCGGTCTCTGAGATTCACAGAGCCAGGATAGGCAATCCCAGTACAAATCACATTTCCTTGACCATCAAGTACGGCAAAATTAGCGTAAGCTGAATGTTGTTTTAGGATATCGGTCAGCAATTGATTGCACTCTGCTGAATTCCCCTGACGGACAAGTGGCAGCTGTGCCAATATCATCAGCAGTTGACGGGTTCCTTCTACAACCTGTTTTTGGTTATTAGCCGCCAATCTCGCCAGCCGTAGTGTCTGTTCTTGTGCCTCTGCTGTAGCGGTACGCCGTTGTTCGGCAGCAGTGTACAGAATTAATCCTAGTGCTGGAACAACAGCTAAAAGGACGAGAAGTACTAAGCGAATGCGAAATGTACTGTTTAACCAAGAGCGCATTATAATCTAGTTCGGCTTGCTACACATAATTTTGAACCAAAATATACAATCTGAAACTGTTATTAACTGAAGCAATGAGCAAAATCAAGGCTTTGGACAAGGGGTGTAGGTAAAAAAACTCTTATAATCTTATACCCAGTCTCGACAAACAGTTTTTCTGCGTAAGTTCTGATTGTAACAATTGAGCGATCGCGGGCACCTTTAGAATATATATGCAGTAAGAAACAAAGTGCAATGGTTTCTTAGCCAGAAAAGAAAAGACATGGCTACTACAAAAATGACTGTACAGTTCACTCTTTTTAACGCTGACCCCACCAAGAATTCATACAGTTAAGTCTGTTTGAATAGATTGGAATCCTCATACCTTCATGCTGAGGAGGATGTCAACAAAATGATTTTTATCAATAGGTATGAAGTTAACTCCAGATACGTGGTGCGATTTATGAATTTTCTATAAATAATCCATTCTTTTTCGGAACAAGCCACCATGCAAGCTGTATATCTCTACATACCGAACCACTTATACAGTAACCGGGGCATTGAATTTATGAAGCCCCATGTAAATTTCTAGCGAGAGCTAAAGCTGTTCTCTTGTTAAACAAGAGAACAGTGAAAGCATTCTCAATCAGCCCTGTGGTGGAGCGCTCAAAAAGCGGGAGCCACCTTTGTACTTCAAGTAATTTAATAAAAGTTGTTCTTGCTTAGGGACTTGCGTGAAAATAAAGTACCAGTAAACCGAGTTTTGACACTTCGACTGCGCTCAGTGCATCGCTGCGCTCAACTCTCGATGGCTGAGGGTTGAGCGCAGTCGAAACCCGTTTGGTTGGGATACTATTAACCCGCAGATCCCTTATGGTTTGCGAGCTACAGCTAGCATCACAGAAGTAGGAATTTCCACACCTCTATCCGTGGCATACTCCGAGGCTCCCTTGATAATTGCGTTCTCAATATTGCGCCGTTGCTCGTCGGTTTGCATTGCCAACATTGGCCCCAGACGTGCCGTACTGACAACAACCGTTGGCATCACATCTTCAGGTGTAGAGAAAGTCCACTTCATAGGCAGTTCTGCGACAGACACCTCAGTAAATCCCTCAGCGCTCAAAACCCGAGTGCATTCAGTGGGGTTGCCAAAGCGAAACAGGGGCGGCCCAGGAGGTAGATTCACATCTGTGCTGCCATAAGTCTGCACTGAACCTAGTATTAGAGCCATGAACGGATTGCGCGTTGGTGGTGTCCAGCAGGTGAGGGCATAGCGCCCTCCTGGTTTGAGTACACGAAAGGATTCGGCTAACGCCCGTTCTGGGTTTGGGAAATGGAGGATGCCCAAGCTACAGACGACTGCATCAAACTGGCTCGACTGGAAAGGAAGATTCTCAGCGTCCCCGTTATGGAATTGGGCTTTAGGGCATCGCACTCTGGCAATGGCCACCATATTCTCTGCAAAGTCTAATCCAGTGACGATCGCCTCCCGCTTTACTGCTGCGGCACTGAGCCAACCAGTCCCGCAAGCTACATCCAGCAATCTCAGACCACATTTAGCTCCTACGGCATCCAATATGGCTTCATTCACCTGAGAAGTCACAACAGCGATCGCTCGATCATATCCCTGGGCTACATCAGAGAATCTGTCACGCTCGAATTCCTTAAATGCCTCGTGAGTAACGATCGGGTCAAGTGTCATTTCTTACTCTCTTAAGAGGAACTCATGGGACAGGAACAGTTGATCTGAGTTGAGACGATCGCTGGATTCGAGCAGCCAGCGGGCCATGCGTTGTTCTATAGTATGAAGGCGGTTGCAGGCAACGTTCTGCGAGATTTGCGCCATATAAGCCTGCGTGTATTTCAGCATCACGTCGCGCAGCGACTTATTGGTGTCGAACTCATGGAGTAGCAAATCTGCTTTCATTCTTACCGCTTTGCCCGGTACCTGGACAATATACTCAGTCTGCGTCGTTTCCCGACCGCCCATGAAGGCGTTGATTCCGACCATCTCGCGGCTTCCGACCACTCCGGCTTCAACTGTCATGCCATCCATCATGGTGATGGTGACTGAGATCAAGCAGGTGAGAGGGAAGTAGACTTCTTCTATGGTTTCGCCAGGTCGGTTGAGGATCTCGCCCTATGAAAGCTCGACCTGCTCCATATTTTTTTTGAGCTGCTTGTACAAATCAGGGCGCAAGGCGGCAAGCAGAAGGTTTTCAGTAGTCATATTTATGTTTAAGTTTGTTTCTTACCTATTGTTGATCCTCCTAACTTTCACAATAAATAATGCAGCAACTTCCGTTACACTATCCGGCGTTGGATATCATCGAATATGTTTTGGTTAAAGGGGAAAAAGAGTGGAAGGCTCGATATATAAGGTTTTTCCCCTTTAACCCTTTCCCTTTCCCCAAAACCCGACAAGTATTGGTAGGGTGGTTCAAACCAATATGGCGGTAAGCAATTTTGGGTAGAAATTCGCTACTATAGTTATTTATTATGGAGCAAATGCGTTTGTGTGAAGCAGATCCTCCTTTAAAATCGCAAAGCTTCCCAGCCGTGAACACTCAGGAAGATGGCGATGCAGCATCGCCATCTGAAGAAGCCTTTTTCTTTGAGCGATCGCTCGATCTGCTGTCAGTCATTGGCCTGGATGGCTACTTTAAACGGATCAACCCTGTCTTTACCCAAACCCTCGGTTACTCAGAAGCCGAATTCTTAGCCAGTCCTTTTCTGGACTTCGTGCATCCAGATGACCACTCTGCCACACTGCGAGAAATGGAGAAGTTGAATACGGGAGTACCAACGCTCTATTTCGAGAATCGTTACCGGACGAAGAATGGCAGCTACCGATGGCTGGCATGGACAGCATCACCGCAGATTGACCGAGGAGTGATGTACTGCGTTGCCCGTGACATGACCCAGCAAAAAGAGACGGAAGCTGCCCTACAACACGCTAACCAAGAACTAGAACAGCGCGTTGCCGAACGAACTGCCCAGTTAGAGCAGGTAAATGCAGCGCTGCGGGAGAGCGAAGAGCGCAACCAGTTGGCAATGGAAGTTGCCTGGATGTTTACTTTTGAGTGGCAGCCAAACCTCGATGTGGTGAAGCGATCGCCTCAATCTGCTTCCATCCTGGGGTTAAGGTCGTCATCGGCACAACAGGACACAGGTACCAGTTATTTTCAACAAGTCCATCCTGATGATCGCGATCGCTTTTTGGCAGGCTTACAGGCACTTGCACCTGAGAACAGTACTTACAAAATCACCTATCGATTCGTGCGCCCGGATGGTCAAATCGTTATCTTGGAGGAAAGCGGACGCGCGCTGTTTGATCAGCAGGGTCAGTTAACCCGATTAATTGGGATGACAGCAGATGTCACAGAACGTCAGCAACTGGAAGCCGAATTAGAGGAAAGTCGGGCAACCTTGCACAGACAACTGGCTGAAATTGAAACCATCTACCAGTCTGCTCCGATAGGGTTAAACGTTCTCGATACCGATCTGCGCTTTGTGCGGATTAACCAGCGATTGGCAGAAATCAATGGATTTTCCATAGAGGAACACATTGGGCGAACCATTCGAGAGTTGCTACCTGACATCGCAGATACTGCCGAAGAGTTGCTGCGCCCGATCTTAGAAACGGGAGAACCACTACTAAACGTCGAAATTCGGGGGGAAACTCCAGCACAACCAGGAGTACAGCGTGTCTGGCTAGAAAGCTTCTTGCCGTTAAAGGATGGCGATCGCGTAATTGGCATTAATACCGTTTGTGAAGATATCACCGAACAGATTCAAGTCGAGGAAGCCTTACGCCAGAGTGAAGAACGATTCCGCAGTATGGCAGACAATGCACCTGTAATGGTTTGGGTCACGGATGCCACCGGATACTGCACCTACCTCAGCCAAAGCTGGTACGAATTCACAGGGCAAACCGAAGCAACAGGATTGGGTTTTGGTTGGCTGGATGCGTTGCATCCAGAGGATTGTGCATTTGCTAAAGAAACATTTGTAAGCTCTAATAGTCGTCACGAAGCCTTTCGGGCAGAATACCGTTTACGCCGTCAGGACGGAGAGTATCGGTGGGCAATCGATGCAGCAAGCCCTTGGTTTGGGGCAGATCGTCAGTATAAGGGCTACATCGGTTCAGTTATTGACATCACCGATCGCAAACAGGCAGAGGAAGCTCTGCGAGAGAATGAAGACCGTTTGCGTATGGCAATCACCTCTGCCCAATTGGGAACCTGGGATTGGAATCTCATTACCGGAGAATTAAAATGGGATACAGGCTGCAAAGCCATGTTTGGGCTATCGCCCGATGGTGAGAGTAGCATTGAGTTATTTTTTGAGGGCTTACATCCCGATGACCGCGATCGCCTTCAGGAAATTATTCAAGCGGCGCTCAATCCAGTATTAGGTGGCTTTTATGACACTGAGTATCGGACGATCGGCATTGAGGATAAAGTTGAACGTTGGCTTAGGGCAAAAGGCCAAGCCTACTATGATGCAAAGGGAAAACCACTCCGCTTCAGTGGTACTGTATTGAATATTACGGAGCAAAAAGAAGCCGAAGCCCAACGGGAACAGCTACTTCGACAAGAGCAAGCCGCACGGGAAGCAGCAGAACGTGCCAACCGTATGAAAGATGAATTTCTTGCTGTTCTCTCCCACGAACTACGAACACCGCTTAACCCGATTTTAGGCTGGGCAAAACTACTACAATCACCCCTTGTCAGTTCCGACAAACTCCAGCAGGGGTTAAGCGCGATCGAGCGCAATGCCAAGCAACAGGCGCAACTCGTTGAGGATCTCCTCGATATCTCTCGGATTATTCGTGGCAAACTCACCCTTAGCTTTGGAGCTATCGATTTATCTGAGCCAATCGCGGCAGCTTTAGAAACCGTTCGTTTAGCCGCAGAAGCAAAAGCGATTCAGTTTGAGGTGTTGCTTGACCCATCGGTAGGGCAGGTCAGAGGGGATGCAGACAGGCTACAACAGGTGGTCTGGAATTTACTGTCGAATGCGATTAAATTCAACTCTACAAGGGGACAGGTGACGGTGCAACTCACCTCTGTCGATCGCTATGCTCAAATTCAGGTTAGTGATACCGGAAAGGGCATCCAACCCGAATTTTTGCCCCATGTATTTGAGTTATTCCAACAGCAAGACAGTTCTACGACTCGTTCTTTTGGCGGATTGGGCTTAGGGCTGGCGATCGCTCGTCAGGTGGTCGAAGCGCATGGCGGCACCATTACAGCTGTAAGTGCCGGCGAAGGGCTTGGGGCAACCTTTACGGTGCAGTTGCCATTAATGCCTGTACCAAGTCCCGATGCTCCTAATTACCTCAACAATCAAACACTGAATTTAGAGAATCTGCGAGCGATAGTGGTAGATGATGAGGCAGATTCTCTAGAACTGGTTAAGGTTGTACTGGAGCAGGAAGGCGCGATCGTGCGGGCCGTCTCCTCTGCTACCGAAGCCCTGCGGTTACTGACCCAAGCTCAATTCGATCTGCTCATCAGCGATATTGGGATGCCAGAAATGGACGGCTACACCTTCATTCGTCAGATTCGCGCTTTACCGCCTCAATTCAACCGGGATATTCCAGCGATCGGACTGACCGCCTATGCAGGTGAAACGAATCGACAGAAAATCCTCGTTGCCGGATTTCAAGCGCATCTGGCAAAACCGCTCTACCCGCAATGCCTGCTGGATGCGATCGCAACGGTTATCATCCCATGACAACTTATCCTGCATCTGATTCGGTGAATCAAACTGTAAATTCCAACTAAAATTCAAGAACTTGACATTTATGTTGGTGATTTTAAATCATATAAAATACATATAGCTATGTAGATATATAGCTCAAGATTTGACAGAACTATAGACAGAAGAAAACTGTGAATCTGGCAGAGATTGTATTGCATTCATATTTGTTTCACTACGTAGAGTCTGTTGCTATCTTGCCTAATAGCTATCGCCAACGTCAGTTCCAACTGTACCGTCGGGGTCTTTACACAGAGTTTAATCTGCTGTATGGCCGAGGAACTGTTTTTGGTCTGCAAACCAATGGGAGAACTGAATCCATACTGATGTCTCTATCACCTCTAGCACGCTGGGAATATTGCTATGAACCAGAACCAGGCACACCCAAAGCACAACTTACCGAAATTTTTCTCCAGCCTAAAGATTGGACTAATGTGACTTTTGTCCAAAAATAACAACATTTTTAGCAATAAGGGTTTACTCGTTACATGGGAGATTTATCGGGAGGGCAAGCATTGAAAAATATTGCGCGATCGGCAATGGATTTACCAAGCGATCGCGGTACTGCAATGCATGAATTTGAACAGATTCCTACCCCGGAAGCTAGACGGGAATTTAAAGAGCAGTACCGTCAAGCATTGAATTTTCTAATTCTAATTCACATGGAAATCCCCAAGTAGTTGTTGATGAGATGCCGATGCTGTACAGTCATTAATTCTTGCTTGCGTATTTGACCGCAAGTGGCAGAGGTCTTTTTAGCCTAGAATGCCAATGTACTTGTAAATGTGGCAGCAAGTCATGAAATACCCGCTCAAAAAGCTCTGCTGGAAAACTGATAAACCTTTGTGACAATACTTGTTGTGAAACTTTGACTGCTTTTCCCCACAACAATTCCTGTTGGTCAAACATCGGAGTCAGTTCTTGCACCGATCGCATTTTCCCCAATTCCCAATCCCTAATTAAATTTTTCTAATAATCATTCTCTATTTTGTGGCATAAATTTAGTGAATGCGGATGATATGTACATAGCAGCATTGATCACTAAAGATTGATTTATGAATAACTCCACCTATCAGC
Source organism: Nostoc sp. LEGE 12447 (assembly GCF_015206985.1). Lineage (NCBI taxonomy): Bacteria > Bacillati > Cyanobacteriota > Cyanophyceae > Nostocales > Nostocaceae > Nostoc > Nostoc sp. LEGE 12447. Next base: position 74,081 of record NZ_JADEXT010000035.1, read on the forward strand.
TAGACGATTTCGCTTTAACATTACCGATTCCCCAATTAGCTCGGATCACTGCCCAGGAATTTGCTAACCAACAGCCAAATTCGGAAAAAGCAGAGCAAGTTCGGCTGAATACGCTAGCTGTGTGGGTGGTAAATGACTACTTGGAAATGATGGATATTCCTACCAACCTCCAAGCTAGCGATAGCTGGAACCCCATCATGCGCCTCTGTGGAAATGTTGCTGACTTAGAATTGCCCTCAGTTGGTCGTCTAGAGTGTCGCCCTGTCCATCAACATCAACAGATATGTTCCATTCCCCCAGAAACCTGGGAAGAACGGGTGGGTTATTTAGTAGTTCAATTTGATGAATTACTCCAAGAAGCAAGGCTGCTTGGTTTTATTGCTAGTGTCACAACTGAAACACTGCCTTTAAAACAACTACAACCATTGGAAGCGTTTATCGACCACTTGGGAGAATTGCGTCAATCTCCAGTTAGTTCACTCGTAAATTTGAGTCAGTGGTTTACTGGTATATTTGAGGCAGGTTGGCAAACGATTGAATCTTTGTGGAACTTGCCGGAACTTAGACCAGTTTATGCCTTTCGTAGTACCGAAACTTTAGAACTCAATGCCCTCAATCAACCAGAATCAATTACTAAACGAGCAAAACTAATTGATTTAGGTATCCAAATTCTTAACCAACCCGTTATGTTGATTGTGGAAATCAGCCCAGAAAAAGATCAACAAACCAGTATTCATCTGCAATTGCACGCCACTGGGAATCAAATCTACTTACCACCCGGAGTTCATCTCACCGTTCTAGATAGTTCGGGAGCAGTATTTTTAGATGCTCAATCGAGAAAATCAGACAACTATATTCAGTTACAGTTTCGTGGTGAACCTACAGAACAATTTAGTGTTAGGGTAGCCATTAATGATACTAGCATTACTGAGCATTTTCGGATTTAAAACATCCAGTTATTTTCCCTCTTTGTCGGTAACTTATTAAGTGCTAATTGGTTAATTAAAAATTAAAAATTAAAAATTCAAGCCAGTTTTGGAGATTTTGAAAAAAGTCTGCAAAAGCGTGTGGAGCTTGTTATGAGACATTAGAACAGGGGATGATTCTGCACAGAGGGTATAGTGACGGTCATGGGTAAGTTAGTGGTTCTGAAATTCGGAGAAGGTAGTTTTGAACAGGGATTTGCTGTCACCCTCCAAATTGGTGAAGAACATGAGCGGGCGGCAACAGAAATCACGGGGAAACTACCTTCATTTCCCGAAATGCCGCTTTATTATAGTCATTGGCAGTCTAGTTATCGGCAGATAGGCAATCGTTATCGTCTCCATGCTGACAAAATGCAGGTGACGAATGTCTCGATGATTCAAGACTGCGAAAACACTTCCCATATCTTAAGGGCCCGCTTTAATACCTGGTTGCGAGCAGAAGAATTTCGCCCTTTAAGGGAAAAATGGTTAGAAAGATTGTCGTCCGAAGAAGAAGTACGAGTAATTTTGCAAACAGAAAATAGCCAATTACAGCTATTGCCTTGGCATCTGTGGGAGTTGTTAGAACGCTACCCCAAGGCTGAAATCGCTCTTTCTTCACCATCCTACGATCGCATTCACAAGCCACGCACAAAAAATCCATTAGTCAATATTTTGGCAATTGTGGGCAATAGTCAGGGGATTGATACTGAGGCCGATCAAGCTTTACTCCAACAGTGTGGTAACGCAGAAGTCTGCTTTTTGGTCGAACCACAACGTAAAGAATTAACCGAGCATCTTTGGGGAAAAAACTGGGATATTCTCTTCTTTGCTGGGCACAGTTCCAGTAACAAAAATGGAGAAAGTGGACGAATTTACCTGAATAAGACTGATAGTCTGACCATTGGCGAATTAAAATATGCTCTGAAGAAAGCCATTGAGAACGGCTTGCAACTAGCTATCTTCAACTCCTGTGATGGATTAGGATTAGCGCGAGAATTGGCTGATTTGCAAATTCCTCAAATAATCGTCATGCGTGAACCAGTCCCAGACCAGGTTGCGAAGGAATTCTTAAAGTATTTTCTCCAAGGCTTTGCTGGTGGCGAGTCTTTATATCAAGCGGTACGCCAAGCACGGGAACGATTGCAAGGACTTGAGGATCGATTTCCCTGTGCAACTTGGCTACCAATGATTTGCCAAAATCCAGCGCAGATACCACCCACTTGGGATGAATTAAAGTCTCCAACAAAACCTAAAGATACACCGAATCTAGTTTTGTCTACCAAACGCAGATTGGCAACAACTTTGTTATCCAGTTTAGCGATTACAGGCTTGGTTTTTGCGGTGAGATGCGTAGGATGGCTAGAAAGTGTAGAAATTCCCGCCTTTGACCAGATGATGCGATCGCGCCCTGCGGAGCCACAAGATTCGCGCCTGCTGGTAATTGCAATTGATGATGACGATCTGGCAATTCAAAGACAGAATAATGAGTCCTTGATTGGAGCTTCCATTTCCGAAAAATCTCTTAACAAAGTATTGGCAAAACTGAATAAATATCAACCCCGCGCGATCGGCTTGGATATTTACCGTGATTTTCAAGCCAAACAACCAGATTTAATCACTCGTCTTCAAAAAACTCAAAATTTGGTTGGCGTATGTAAAGGAAGTGATAGCACAGCAAACATCACTGGTATTAAGCCAGCACCAGAAATCCCCCCAACAAATCTGGGATTCAGTGACTTTATTCACGATTCTGATGGAGTTATCCGTCGCCATCTCCTGTTCATGAACCAGGAACCGACATCGTTGTGTCCTGCTACCTTTGCATTCAGTCTACAACTAGCTTCCTTGTATCTGCGTCCTTCAGGAATTCAACCAAAGTTCACCCCTGAAGGGAATTTGCAACTCGGTAAAACTATTTTTCCGAATCTGAAGTCTCGCACTGGCGGCTATCACGATATTGATGCTAATGGTGGTCAAATCTTACTTAACTACCGTTCTCCAAAACAGATAGTCCAACAGGTGAAACTAACCCAATTTTTAGCTAGTCCAATTAATCCCAGTGCTATTAAAGACAAGATCGTTTTGATTGGTGTGACAGCAAGGGGGGATTCTCCAGACACTTGGCCTACACCATACGGGGCTCCTTTAGATGAGCAAATGCCAGGAGTGTTAGTACAAGCCCACATGATTAGCCAGCTCCTCAGTGCTGTGCAGGATGGGCGGCCATTACTGTGGGTTTGGTCGCTGTGGGCTGAGGTGGCCTGGATTTGGGTTTGGTCTTTGGTAGGAGGAGTTTTGGCTTGGCGAAAGTTTTCCTTACCTTGGTTGGCATTGGCAGTTAGCATTACCTCTGGTGTTCTCTATATAGTTTGCCTTGGTCTATTAATTTCGGGTGCATGGGTGCCATTTATCCCGTCCATTTTGTCGCTAGTAGCCACGGTTAGCCTGCTGTCAATTTATAATTCAGCAACAAAAGTGCAGGTAGAGAATGGGCAATAGGGAAAGATTTTTTTGATTAAATTTTTGGATATCTACCAGGCTTACATAGTTCAAGAAGGGTTTTTATGAAGTCAAATTCACAACCGATAAAACTGTTTTTAGTAGTAGCTTTTAGCTGTACCAATTTATTAGTTAGCCTGACTCCAGTACTGGCGAAACCAAACGTCGGTTCTTCAACTAGCGATGCCTACGGCGGTCTACGCCTACGCTCTGAAGCTAAAACAAGCCATACTAAATCCACAACCTTTAATCAACCTGCAATTCCATCTGGGCCTCCTCCTGGAGGCCGCGTTCGTGGTGGAGCGAAGCGCAACCTAAATGGATGCCAAATTACTAAACATGACCTGACTGCTTTAGTGTCCTTTACTCAGGAAGCTAACTCAGTAATCAATGTCTGGGGAAAGACAACGCTAGAACACCCAAGTTGGTTTTTCTATGTGCCATATACTAAAGATTTTCCTTATGCAGTTGAATTTGTGCTGCAAGATCAAGACTCTAACGAGATTTATAAAAAACCGATCGTTCTACCAGAGAAAGCAGGAGTCATCGACGTTTCTCTACCTACCACTTCTCCTGGCTTGGCACTAAACAAACAATATCGCTGGTTTTTCACTATTAGCTGTGACCAAGAAAAGAATGCTCCCCCGACTTACGTCGAAGGGGTAATACAAAGAGTCGAACTCAATCCCGCCGTAGTTAAAGAGCTAGAAACGACAGAACTTTTGAAGCGCTATGCTATCTATGCCCAAAACGGGATATGGTACGACGCACTTACCACACTGGCTCAACTGCGCCAGAAAAATCCTAAAGATGCAAAATTACAAGCAGAGTGGCAGAATTTGTTAGGCAGCATCCGTTTAGATGATATTGCAGCAGAACCGATTTTTTCAGAGCAACCTTAGGGGTTGTTTAAAAAGTAGTATGTTGTGATTTTAATTGAATTATTACCCCCCTTAATCCCCCTTATAAAGGCAGGGTTGTTTCATTCTCCTAAAAGCCGCTAATTTACAAGCATTTCAAGCAAAAAAATTAGGCGACTAAAAAACCTGATTGGGCAAGAAAATGGTGTTCGCACTGAAATCTACTGATTGAGGTGGTAGTGTTTGTTTGTCCCACTAAAGCAAATTTCTAGCTTATACTCTTGACAAAATCCCTAAGAGATTAAATGAAGCAGCCTTGCTTTTTAAGAGGGATTTAGGGGGAAGGAGATATCTAATTTTATTGTTATTTTTTCTTTCCCTAAAGTAACAAAAGAGGGATAAGTAGTTAGCCATAATTCAACATCAAATAAAATCCTAGTTGGTAGTGAGTGATTTATCGCTCACTACCAACTAGGATTACTAGGACTAAATTACTAAAAACTTTAATTGATTTCCGTCTAGCTACTTGCCTTTATCCAAAATCAAAAATTGATTAATCTTCTTTTTGTCAAATATCATCATCAATCCCTTTCTCCCGATTAACATCAGGACTATCTGCTGTCCAATAGTCCTCTACTTCAGGAGATTCAGAAACTATCACAAACTCAGTCTCTTTTCTATGGTTATTTCCCCATTCATCTAAAACATCTTTAATTAACACTTCTTGCAACCAAATCTTAGCTACAACAGTTAGGGGTAGTGCTAGAAATAATCCTAAAAAGCCAAAGAAAGTTACAAAAAATAGTTGGGCAATTAAGGTTATGGCAGGCAGCAATGAGACTTGATGTGCCATCACCACAGGCGTAATGAAATTGCTCTCAACCTGTTGAATGATAAAGTAGAGAATCAAGACAGCGATCGCTTTCCAAGGCTCATCTAAGAAAGCGATCGCCATTGCTGGGATTACGCTCATTGTTGGGCCCAGGTTGGGAATCAAGTTAAAAAATCCCGCTAAAACCGCTAAAGCTAGTGCTGCCTTGACATGCAAAATTGATAAGCCAATGAGACTCATCAGCCCTACTACAAAGATGGCAATGAAAGCGCCTGTAATCCATCCCTCCAAAGAGACTTCACATTTATCTAAAATCCCATCTACCCGTCGCCGATAAAATGAAGGGAAAAGCCGGACAAATACTTTGCGGTAGGCTAAAGGATCGGCTAACATCATTCCTGTTAAAACCAACACCAGCAAAATCTTAAGAACGACTTCTAAAGAGCCAGATACAAAGGCGAAGGAATTTCCCAGCACCCGATTGACGACTGGTTGTGCTTGTTGAATGAGGCTGTTGATATCTGGAATGTAGGGAACTAACTCATTAGGAATGCGAGTTCTCAAGGCATCAAGCCAAGTATTAAAGCGCCCAAACCCTTTAGGAACCTGATAGGTTAGTTCTTGAAACTGCTGTGCAAATGGTGGGACAATAAGCCAGAAAAAACCCACAATGCCTGCGAAAAAGATCGCTACTGCCAGGAGAACGGCGAATCCACGCTTCATCCCAAAGCGTTGGAAGCGTTTTGCTAGTCGATTCAAGGTCGTGGCTAACACAACTGCGGCAAACATGAGCAAAAGCACTTCCCGGATTTGCCACAGGATGTATAAAGAAAGAACTATGGCGATTAAGCCGATCCATTGACCGAGGTTCACAGGCTAACTCCCAACGGTTGGCGAGATGCAATTTTGTTGTAATTCAGCTAGGTTAACTGATTTTAGTCACTTGTGCGTAGATCGTTTGAGTTAATTTTGTTTCTGTGCTTGAAATCGCCACAGTAGTGCGATCGCTATAATCACAATCGGCAACAATACTATAATTAGCGCGTTGGTTCCTGTCGCCGGAATTGATAGACTTGGCCCCACATACTTAATTAATACTGATAACAAAGCCGACAGTAAAAGCAGTTTCAGAACAAATCCTAGTTGATTTCTCATAAAAGTACGGCATAAAATTTTTTGTGGTACATACGAGTTTGCGCTGTACGGTTCAGTTTCTACAATAAACCTACAGATACAATCCTTTCCAACTTTCTTTAGGAAATGCGTTCGCTTTTTTACGTCAAACTCAACCAGCCAAAAATTTGTTCTACAGTTAGTTCCAACTCGATACCCTCTAGGATGGGTAATTTATCTGCACCTTCGTATAATTCCACTCTCTGTCCAGGAAACACCCCCAGCACACTTTCGTCTTCGGGGTTGATTAACCAGCCTAATTCATTACCATTGCGCGAACAATGCAATAATTTACTCAACACTTTTTTTAACTTTTGGTCTGGGGAAAGAATCTCAATTGCCCAGTCGGGATGAATTTCAAAACGATTAGCAATTCTGCCAGATGGAGTTTTAGGAATTCTATCCCAACGAAACACAGACACATCAGGGACGATAGAAGCACCACCAAAGGTACAGCGTAGTTCTGAAAAAGCTATAGCAATTTTCTGCCTTTTAGCTATATCGTTAATTGTTTCGCAAAGAGTCACCTGAAGTAAACTATGTTCACCTTGAGGCATTGGTTTTTGAATAACTTTCCCGTTGATAAAGTCTGATGCTGGCTCAGTTTCTGACAGTTTGAGGAACTCGTCTAAAGTTAGTTGGGGTTGAGTTGCGATCGCCATCAGCAAATAGCGTAGAGGGGATGGTTTAATTATGTGCCTTAGCGATCGCCTAGAGTATTGATTCACTAAATTAAATTGTCTCTTCGCTTGATCAGTCTTGACAAAAAGCAGTATTTACGCTGATGATAGCTGTAAAAAATACAGCCATGATAAATAGTGGTACATCGCTCGTTACACCAAAGTATCGGGGATAAACTGAATTTAAAGAAAGAATCATTGAAGAAAAATTCAGAAGTTAGATTCAGGAGCGAAGCTGGAGACGTTTCCGTTACTCCGGTCAAATCGAGACCACTAAATCTTCTATTTAGCACGGGTCTTAAACCTCTCTATTCAGAGGATGGCGGACTTGCTACTGCTTCTTTGGTCAGAATAAACAACTGAATTCTGACCAAAGAAGATATTCGGCTCCCCTCCTGACTCCTGAATTCTTATTTAGTAAATTTAAGGAGAAGGGTGTCAGTGAAACAAGTCGTTACAGAGAACTCTATTATTAGTTCAGTATTTTCTACACAACAAATATTAAACAAGCCTGTAAGTATTATCTCTGGACTACGACCTCTGGCATTCGGCTTTGTTTTAGCAGCAGTATTATCTAATTATCAGCAGGTCATTGCCCAAACTCCGAATCCTGAAACCTTACCACCCGGTCGGTTAGAAGAAGTTCCAGTGACTCCCTTACCCACTGATGTATTGCCAAAGCCAACAGATAACAATCAATTGGTTCCTTTGCCCAAAATACCAGATGAGTCAATTCCAAGTCAGGATAACTCGAATGCGAAATTTCGGGTAGATCGGATTGAAGTTGTAGGTAGTACAGTTTTCAAACCAGAGCAATTTGCCGCGATTACCAATCCCTTTGTCGGCAAAGAAGTGACATTTGCAGAATTATTGCAAATCAAAGATGCGATCGCCAAGCTTTATATTAATAACGGTTATGTAACCACAGGGGCATTGATTACACCGCAGACACTAGAAGCAGGAACAGTAAAGATTCAGGTAATCGAAGGCAGTCTGCAAGAAATCAAAATCATTGGTAACAGACGATTAGGTAGTAAATACATTCGCGATCGCATTCAACTGGGTGCTGGCAAACCCCTAAACGTACCACGCCTCCTAGAAAAACTCCAACTACTCCGCCTCGATCCACGCATCCAAAACCTCTCAGCCGAATTACAAACAGGCATGCATCCGGGAAGCAATGTATTGCAAGTTGAGGTTGAAGAAGCAGACACTTTTAAACTGACAGCCAGCCTAGATAATGGGCGATCGCCTAGTGTGGGTAGTTTTCGTCGGGGAGTGGATCTGCAAGAAGCCAATTTATTAGGTTTGGGCGATACTCTGAGTGTGGGATACGCCAATACTGATGGCAGTAATAGCATTAATGCCAATTACACACTACCGATTAATGCCCACAATGGCACTATCTCCTTTGGCTTTAGCCAGGGATGGAACCACGTTATTGAAAAACCATTCAGTGTCCTTGATATCCAGTCAGATTCCCAATCTTATGAATTAGGATATCGCCAACCACTGGTATAAAAACCAACCCAAGAGTTGGCAGTCGGGGTGTCATTCTCGCGTCAATCAAGCCAAACTGAGTTGGGTATTGATAATATTGGGCCGTTTCGCCTCTCCCCAGGTGCAGATGAGAACGGAAAAACGAATATTTCGGCTTTGCGCTTTTTTCAAGAATATACCCAGCGAAGTAACCAGTATGTGTTTGCGGCGCGATCGCAATTGAGTTTTGGGGTAGATTGGTTCGATGCCAATGTCAGTGAGAATCAACCAGATAGCCGCTTTTTCGCGTGGCGGGGACAGACACAGTGGGTACGACAATTAGCACCAGACACATTATTTTTAGTTAGGGGCGATTTCCAATTAGCGGCAGATTCCTTAGTGCCTTTAGAGCAATTTGGTCTTGGGGGACAGCTAAGTGTCCGGGGCTATCGTCAAGACGCATTACTTACAGATAATGGTCTGTTGTTTTCGGCAGAATTTCGAGTTCCCATTGCCCGCGCGAATAACATTGGCGGGGTACTGCAACTGACACCCTTCATTGATGTGGGTAAAGGCTGGAACGTCAACGGCGAAAATCCATCGCCCAGTAACCTTGTTAGTACTGGGTTGGGGCTGTTGTGGAAACAGGGTGATGACTTATCGGCTCGCCTAGATTGGGGCATTCCTCTAATCTCAGTGGATGGTGAAAAGCGATCGCTCCAAGAAAATGGCTTGTACTTCTCACTGCGCTATTCGCCATTTTGAGGCGATCGCTTCAAAATTATATTATTTGGAGCATTTTAAAATATAAGGTATAAATAAAGGCTTGACAATGAGTGCGACCTCTATTTGGTTGGTTCTGTGCGCTGGAATAGTGCCGTTGATGGTAATGCCAATTTGGTGCGGCTCTGTGAGTGCCCAAGTAACTCCTGATAGCACTTTAAATACCACTGTCTCTCAAAGTGGCGATAACTTTACCATCACCAACGATAATAGAGTTGGCAACAACCTCTTCCACAGCTTCAGCCAATTTTCAGTTCCCAGCAATGGCTTGGCTTTTTTCAAAAATGCCGCAGATGTGCAAAATATCTTCAGTCGCGTCACTGGCGGCAGTGTTTCCAACATTGATGGTTTAGTTAAAGCCAATAGTAGCGCTAATCTGTTTTTGCTCAATCCTAGTGGGATTATTTTCGGCGCAAATGCTCTAAAAGTGTCTTCTGTTTGTAGTAGTCCTAACATACCTTTGAACATTCCCCGCACACCAGGACCAAAATTTCTCTAATGCTATACAAAGGCGAAATGCAAAAATCAACTCCTTAACTTTCCCTAACTTATCCTCATCGACTCCTAGAAATTTTACTAATAGAGTGAAAGTGTTCAAGAAAAACCGACTCTTGTCAAAGCCAAAACAAGCAGACCTTTCAGAAAATCTTGAAACAATTATTAGTGAAAAC
>NZ_JADEXT010000036.1:0-82383 GCF_015206985.1 Nostoc sp. LEGE 12447
CTCGGCATTTTTTTGTGACTTTTTTGCCACTTCTCAATCAATCGTAGCGATCGCCTTTTTGTATGCTCAGTTAAGCAAATTCATACATAGCAAGCTTTTTGCGCTTTTCTATCCGTCGAACTCACGTTAAAATAGGGTAGCTGGAATCGAATAATAAGCTAGTGCAATGAACGCGTCAGATAATATATGTAACCAAACTAAATTCGTTTGCCATAGATAGCAATGTCCATGTGGAATAAATGATCCTGATGTAAAAAAAATAGTCCACAATTCTGATATAAAGTCTGACATAAATATTGGATTATTTTGAATCTATAAAATCTACTACTAAATGCCTTTAATTAGCCCAAGTTTTTTGCACGTTTGAAATTTACTTTTATCTTGTCTGAAGATAGGAATAAGAGAATGAGTAAATGAACCGCATAGACGCGGAGCGGCTACTCTAAGAGTTCTCCGAAGGAGTACCCACAGGGTAGAACATAAAGAGCGCAAATATAAGAGAGTTGTAAAGGGTTTTTGCATCAATACTGTGAACTTTTGAAAGATTGGTATTTTCCCTCAGATTGTGATAGGACTTACCCAAAACTATACGCTGTCGAGGCAATTTATGTAGATGTCATTCTAAGTGCTATGAAGGGAACGATCAAACTTACGAAAATTGCGGACATAATTACAAAAAACACTGGTAATTCCAAAATAAAACCATTCTCACCATAATAATGATGGGAATGGTAAAAAATTAGGAGACGCAACAGGAAAATTTAATTTCTGCAATTCTCACTCAACTTAAGATTGACTTGACTTAATACTCATTTTATCTAACACTTGAGTGATTTTGTTAGCTTTTTCGGGTTGGCGTTGTTTTTGCAATAAATCTTTAGCTTGTAGCAGGTTAGTTTTAGCTTCTTCTTCTTGCTCTTGCTGCATAAAAATATTCGCCAGACGCAAGTAAGCATCGGGATTTTTTGGACTGCGGCGAATAACTTCCCGGAATAATTCTGTTGCTTCCTCTACTTGGCCTTGCTGGTTTAAAACATCTCCCAAAAACAAGCGCACTACATCATTAGTAGAGTTGAGGGAAATCACTTTGCGAAATGCTGCTTCTGCACCTTGGTAATCTTTTGCTTGAGCAAGATTGATTCCTTTTTGAAACAAGTCTGAAGTAATCAAAGTTTTCCAAGCGAAATACCCTAGGATCGACAAACTCAAAATAACTGCGATCGCAGCGATAATAGAACTGGTAGGAAAGGTTTCTAGCATTGTCTAAGCCAAAAAGCAGGCGATAGGAAAAATCAGATATTCTATAAAAAAGAGTTTCCAGATAAATTGGTAGAATTGAGCGATCGCACTTTTATCTTGTAAGTCTACCGCCAAACTCCGCCACCACATCCAAACTAACAGCCCGCAATGGGCAATTACCATAAAGATGGGGTTAATTGAGGCCACGTGTAGCACCCCAACCAGAATTATCCCTAGATAACAGACAGTTATCACCCAAAGAGCTAGATTAAACACAGCTTGGGGCCCGAGTTTAATCGTGAAAGTAGTAATATTGTAGAGGCGATCACCTTCTATATCAGGGATATCTTTAAAGATTGCGATCGCCAAGGTAAACACCAAAATAAACAATGTCAGCACCCACACCACAGGCGGAATTGTTTGGCTTTGTTTGAGTGCCCAACTATAGTGCAAATACAATCCTAAATTAACAATCGTGCCGCGTACCGAAAAAATACACAGCGCCGCCCAAAAGGGAAACTGTTTTAAACGAATTGGTGGTAAAGAGTAAGCAGTACCAATGGCCAAACTAATTGTCACCATACCAAATAAGAATGGCCCAGTTAGCCACGCCACAACTAGCGCCAAAATCCCAGTAGACGCGACAATTAATTGCCCCGTCTGTTGAGAAAACTCACCTGATGCCAACGGTAAATGAGGTTTATTAATCTTGTCAATATCAACATCTTCTAATTGATTCAACCCTACGATGTAAACATTGCCACATAGACAAGCAATCCATGCGCCGAAGGCAGGGCTTAGGGAGGCGGGAGTAGTGAATAAAGAACCAGTATTATTACTAATAGCAATAGCAATTAAATACAAACTCAACACACTCAGACTTGTACCAATAATCGTGTGAGGGCGAGAGAATTTCCAGAAAGCGTATAACCAATGGAAATATGATTGAACAGGTTTGCGTGGCAAAGGGCTGTTTTGAGAACTCTGGCTCATGAGTACCTTAGATTCAGATTCCGGCTTATTGTTAACTCTGACTTTTCACAAAATTTGGAAAACCTTACTTTCATTCCTCTCTCCTCATTTTGAGAGACTTTGAATTTTCCCCATTCTCTACAAAAGTTGGGGCGTTAGGTTCCGCATTAACTTTTCCATATTGCATGAATTGTCAGATTGTTAACCATTGTCACAGAATTTGGTCATTAACAAGAGCTTTCCTAGGGGAGGTAGCGGTAGGCACATCTGGCCGTAACCCTACTCAAAAACCAGTTACACCTAGGGGACTAATAATTAACCTACCCTATGGAAGACTCTCAATCGCGAAAAATCTAACAACCGATTATAAAAATACCCCTTCTCGATTCTGTACTCTCTACTCTTCATAAGGTTACAATTTATCAAAAAAGCAAAGAAATAGTTAAATTATTATGACAGCTAATTTGACACCTGTAGCCAAATTTGACTTTGTTACCGTGCTATCACAGGCTGCGGTTGCATATCGACAACAGAAAAATATACGCCCTAATACTGAAATATTAATAAATGCGTTGCTACAAGCAGAAAAATCTGCCAAGCAGGAACGCTTAACTTATCCCTTTGAGTCTCTTCTAGGTAAATGGCAACTTTGTTTTGCCACTGGCACTAAGAAAGCCAGAGAACATGGAGGAATTGTATTAGGCAAGGGTTTGTATGTACCCAAGTTTATAAAAATCCATGTTTCCTTTAATGCCACTTTAGAACAGGATTCAGATAGAGGCGAAATTTGTAATCAGGTTGAATTGGGGCAACTTTTATTGAAGCTCACGGGGCCAGTGCAATATACAGGTAAGAAAAATTTATTGGCGTTTGATTTTAACCAGATGCTTATCAGTCTGCTTGGTCGTGTTGTTTATAACAGACCAATTCGTTCTGGTAAAGTTCAAACAGAAGATTTCTATAACCAGCCCATAGCTCAATTACCCTTCTTTGCCTTCTTTTTAGTGACGGAAGATTTCATTGCAGCTCGTGGCCGTGGAGGAGGATTGGCATTTTGGATTCGAGAAACTTAAAAACACTTCATTTCACGTTTGCGCCAGCCATCAAATTGGACGACAACTAGACAAAATGCTGTGCATATTTACTACTTGTCCAATGACTGCGATCGCAGGCGCACCAAATCCAGTTTGCTCTACCTGTTCTACAATTGTCTTTAAGGTTCCAATCAATTCTTCTTGTTCTGGGCGCGTACCCCAGCGCACTAAAGCAATGGGCGTTTCTACATCCAACCCAGCTGCACTTAACTGTTCCACAATATAAGGCAGATTGTGAATTCCCATATAAATTACAATGGTTTCGGAACCGTGTGCGATCGCATCCCAATTCACTTTCGGTTTATACTTACCCGCCGCTTCATGACCAGTTACAAATGTCACTGATGAGCTATACAGCCGATGAGTCAATGGAATACCTGCATAAGCTGCGGCTGCAATACCCGATGTGATACCGGGCACAACTTCAGTTGATATCCCAGCGTTGACTAATTCTTCCATCTCTTCGCCACCGCGACCAAAGATAAACGGATCGCCACCCTTTAACCGCACTACAATTGCATGATCCTGCGCTTTATCAATCAGCAATTGAGTTGTTTCTTCCTGGAACAGCGAATGTTTCCCCCTACGCTTACCAGCATTAATTTGTTCGGCTTGGGGATTAATCATTGCCAGAATTGCCGGACTCACTAAGGCATCATAGATAACTACATCTGCACATTCCAACAAACCTTTCGCCTTCAGGGTTATTAATCCTGGATCTCCTGGCCCCGCACCCACTAAATAAACCTTTCCCAAATACTTGTTCTCCTGTTTTTCTGTGCGGTTCATCTATCCGTTAAATCCCAAATAAGCTCGGCTAATTCTGCACTTGCTCCCAGTGGCTGCGCCAACTGGAAATTCACCGCAGAAAATTGTAATTTTAGCTCCTCTATGGAGGCCGCGATCGCATCAGTTATTCCACCTGCGAATAAAAAGTATGGCAAAATTGCAATTTCCCTATAACCATCGGCTACCAACTCTTTCACCCGTGATTCTAAACTAGGAGGCCCAGCCCAATAAGCAGCAACTGCTGACAAACTCGCCGCCATTGCTTCCACAGTTTCTTTGGAACCTGGGCGACGGCTACCATGAGCTAACAGAATCCATGCTTCTGCTTTTATACTAGATATTTGCTTGGCCAGTAATTTCTCTAAATTGGGGTGAGAGCCTAAATGTGGCTGCAACTCAATCATGATATCTTGACCAATAGCCTGTTGTGCTAGTGCTACTTCGGCGGGAATATCTGTCATCACATGTATTCCCGGCAACAGAAATAGCGGTACAATTTTGAGGTGATTCTCGTTTTGAGATAGTTGGTGTAGCCCAACCCCGGCATCGCCAAAAGCGCTCTTGGCAAATTTTTGAATCTGCTCATGTAAAGGCTGAGGACTCATTTCTAAAGCTGCTATGCCAACCAGATGTTCACTACTTGATGGGTTGTAGTTGTTTGGTAATTTGTTGCATACCAGCTTTGCTAATTGCTGCATAGCAACTTCTGGGCGCGGATCGCGACTTCCGTGAGATACTAGCAAGTAGGCAGATGACATCGGCAAAGCTTGAACTCTCAGTGACTAATGTTCATATTTTACTTAATATTAAGCTGGTGGTAATAATTACTCTGGTGATTATTGAAACTATTATAAATTACTAAATATAAGTATTCTAAATCACTTTTATATTCTTCCACTTCTGATTGCGCTATTGTTCTTCGGCAGTGTAAGTATAAAACTGATCAAAAGCTCCCACCGTTTCAAATTTGTAAGAAGGTATCCAAGAATTTATTTTTAAATCTGTACGGTAAATGCTAAAAATCATATAATTTTGTCTTTCTGTAGTCCTGGCAATAATTCCTTGGATTTGTGGGTTAGCTGAGTCAACCAATTTATCACAATTAAAATGGATTAAATTTTCTATAATATTCGTAGTTTTTTTGCATACATCGGTTTTTAAGTATTCTGTCAACCGTTGCACTGCATATTCTTCATATTCAACCTGACTGGGATTAGTCTTTGCCATTGTCACACCCAAGGCGGCGAGTCCTGCTGCTGCTCCAGTATATGCAATGATGGTTAGGGGTTTCATGTTTGCCAAGTAAAATACATTGTAATCGTTAGATTTCAGAGACTCTAAATCAGCTGAGTCCGTTCCTTGAACACAAACTCTTGATCGTTTGCCAAATTATTGCTATAATTCAAATTGTTGAATGGCGAGCGTAGCCAAGTGGTTAAGGCAGTGGTTTGTGGTACCACCATTCGCGGGTTCGAGTCCCGTCGTTCGCCCTATATAATTTCATAACTATCCATAAGTTCTTATAAGAGATGGGTTGCGGTTGTGAGAATTCATAACCATTACTTTAGCAAGTAACTGTCACCTACAAGTTAATGAACTTGGAAGGGTCGCAAATCTGCCATAGTTTATAAGAATATCTTATAAATGTTTTGATGTATATAAGCAAATCTACTTGCTAAAAGAAAATTAAGTGTGCAATGTTCACTTCTCTTCTACAAGAGGTTGCTTCTTTGCAGAAGTACATATCTAAGCAACGTCGATAGTGCAGAAAGTTTGATAATCCTTTTTCGTCAATCTCGGATAAATTAACTATTTATATTAATAAGATTCCTGACTTTTTAGAAAAATCAGGAATCTAAGCCTCAGAAGTTTTTGAACGCACATTTAGCCGTTAGAAAATTCCTAGAAGGATGATAAAAGTCAGTCCACAAAAGGCCAGCAAGGAGATAATCAAAATGTTGCCTATACTGTGGTCAGAAGCTATTAACTTAGGTGTATTAGTAGCCATATAAACAGACCCTACTTAAACAACTTTTGCTTAAACTATAACTAATGCAAATAATGATTAGTCTATATTTAAACAAAAATTGATTTAAATTTATTATAGTTTATGTTAAAAAGAAATTATTAATTTTTGTTTCATATATTTAGATATAGATAATAGCAATAGAATTATCTATATCTAAATTCTCAGAATATTAGCAACGAGCAAAATTGCATAATATATCATCTACACTACTAAAAAAATGAATATTAGCATCCTAGGGAAACTAAAAAAAGCATTGATTTACAAGTGTTACAGAAGTTTTTATCTAAATCTTGATATATCAATCTGATAATCATCAGATATACGCGAATAAATTATATAGTAAAGATTAAATTATTAATTTTAAGGCACAAGAAATTGCGCCTAATTTAGCATGAAGTTTTTTCATAACATCTGTCAAAAGAAATAAAAATTGTATTCCTTTAGTGAGAGCCAAAAATACTGAGTCATAGATACTTTAAGTAAAGTAGAACCTGATTTAAGTACCTATTGATAATTTAATACTTGTAGGTACACAGATAAATCATTTTTATCTGGATTATTTCGCGTTTATATCTGGTCTAACCAAAGGCAGAGGCTTATTTGGTCTCGTCTTGAAAATCAACAATGCAAACATCGTTATCTAGTGGAGTTGCCATGTCTGAATTGCTTCAAGCAGTCTTAGATAGTGAAGAAAGAAGTGATTTGCGTTCCTTTCTTAGTGAATTACGCCAACAAGAAAAGAAGTACTTGCTGCGGAACGACATACTCAATGTATATAGTGAGTATTGCTCAAAGTCCCAGAAACCAGAGGCTTATTACACTACCTCTGAGTTAGGCAAACTGATTTACTATACTCAGGAAATTATTCAAGAAGATTCCAACTTCTGTTTCATCATCCGTTCAAAGATTGCTAGCCAAGAAGTTTATTGGTTGACATCAGACTTGAGCATTGAGCCGATGACCGTACAGGATTTGCTGGATTTGCGCGATCGCTTGGTGAACAAATTTCATCCCAACGACGGCGACTTGCTAGAATTGGACTTTGGCCCATTTTACGACTATACCCCAATCATCCGCGACCCCAAAAATATTGGTAAAGGGGTACAATTTCTCAACCGCTATCTATCTAGCAAAATATTTCAAGACTCCAAGCAATTGCTGGACAGCCTATTAAATTTCTTGCGTCTGCACCATTACAACGGTGTCCAACTGCTAGTCAACGATCGCATTCAATCGCAGCAGCAACTTTCCGAGCAAGTTAAGAAAGCTATCGGCTTTGTTAATAATCGCCCCGAAGATGAACCCTACGAACAATTCCGGTTCCAATTGCAGTCAATGGGTTTTGAGCCGGGTTGGGGTAACACCGCAGCACGTGTGCGGGAAACTTTAAATATTCTCGATGAATTGATTGATTCTGCCGACCCCCAGACCCTAGAAGCCTTCATTTCTCGTATCCCGATGATTTTTAGAATCGTCTTGGTGTCGGCTCACGGCTGGTTTGGGCAAGAGGGAGTATTGGGTCGTCCCGATACTGGCGGTCAGGTTGTTTACGTCCTTGACCAGGCTAAGAGCCTAGAGAAGCAGCTACAAGAAGATGTGTTGCTAGCTGGTTTAGAGAAATTGAATGTCGAGCCAAAGGTAATTATTCTTACCCGCTTGATTCCCAATAGTGATGGCACTCTTTGTAATCAACGGCTAGAAAAAGTCCACGGTACCGAAAATGCCTGGATTTTGCGAGTGCCTTTACGGGATTTTAATCCTAACATGACTCAAAACTGGATTTCCCGGTTTGAGTTTTGGCCTTATCTAGAAACTTTCGCCATTGACTCAGAAAGAGAACTACGGGCAGAATTTCAAGGCACACCTGACTTAATAGTTGGCAACTATACTGATGGGAATTTAGTAGCATTCTTACTGGCGCGACGGCTGAAAGTTACTCAATGCAATGTTGCCCATGCTTTGGAAAAATCTAAATACTTGTTCAGTAACCTCTACTGGCAAGAATTAGAGGATAAATATCATTTTTCATTGCAATTCACAGCTGACTTGATTGCGATGAATGCTGCCAATTTTGTGATCAGTAGCACCTACCAAGAAATTGTGGGAACACCGGATAGTGTGGGACAGTACGAGTCTTATAAGTGCTTCACGATGCCGGAGTTGTATCATGTAACCAATGGCATTGAATTATTTAGTCCCAAATTTAATGTTGTACCGCCTGGAGTAAACGAAAATAATTACTTCCCCTACACACGGAGTAAAGATAGAGTCGAGAGCGATCGCCAACGTCTTGCAGAAACACTCTTTACTCTGGAAGACCCCACGCAAATATTTGGCAAACTCGACGATCCTAACAAGCGCCCTCTCTTCTCAATGGCGCGTCTTGACCACATCAAAAACCTCACAGGTTTAGCTGAATGTTATGGTCAAAGTAAAGAATTACAAGAGCATTGCAATTTAATTTTGGTGGCGGGTAAATTGCGCGTCGAAGAATCAGGCGACAACGAAGAACGTGACGAAATTATCAAACTCTACCAAATCATTGAGGAGTACAATCTCCACGGGAAGATTCGTTGGCTGGGTGTGCGCCTAACTAAAACCGATTCTGGTGAAATTTACCGAGTTATTGCCGATCATCAGGGAATTTTTGTACAACCAGCTTTATTTGAAGCTTTTGGTTTGACAATTTTAGAGTCGATGGTTTCAGGATTACCAACTTTTGCGACACAGTTTGGTGGGCCACTAGAGATTATTCAAGATAAAGTTAATGGCTTTTTGATTAACCCAACAAATTTAGATGAGACAGCCACAAAAATTGTGGACTTCATTACTAAATGCGAACAGAATCCTAACTATTGGAATGAAATTTCGCAGCGAGGAATTGATCGAGTCTACAGCACCTATACTTGGAAAATTCACACTACCAAGCTGTTATCATTAGCACGGATTTATGGCTTCTGGAACTTTACCTCGAAGGAGAATCGGGAAGATTTGTTACGTTATCTTGAGGCTTTGTTCTATTTAATTTATAAGCCAAGAGCGCAACAACTATTAGAGCAGCATAAGTATCGGTAATTTGCCATTTGTCATTAGTCATTTGTTATGGTCAAGGACAAATGACTAAGTTGTCAAAGCCCGCCAAGTTCGCTGACCAACTATTCCATCCGTTCCTAAATTCTGCTGGTTTTGAAAGGCTTTGACAGCAGTTTCTGTCAGTGCGCCATAAATCCCATCCACTCTTACGGCATAACCGTTAGCCACTAATAGCCGTTGTAAGACTCTGACAGCAAGACCAGAGCTACCGAAATAAAGAGTCGGCATCGGTTGGCTACTAAACCTCTGGAAACGTCCTGTAGCCTTGATGCGGACTTGGCCTACAGACTGAGAATGCTTTTTAGACTTACCTAAGTTAGAAGAAGCTAGGAACTGATTATTTTTGCTGATTTTCTGAAGTATATGTCCTTTCTCTAGTGCGATCGCTGAGGGAGAAGCCTGGGAAATCTCATCTGTCTGTATAAATTCAGGTGGTGTGACTTGAGCAGTTATCTCCGACTCATTCTGTTTTGACTGCTTTTCGTCATTTTCCATCTGAACTAATTGCTGTCGTGGCAAATTGGTTCCAAATGCTTGTCTTATGGTTAATACGCCCGTCATCATCAGGCCAATTTCAGTCATTGTAGTTCATTTTACTTTAACCAATATTTCTTTTAACTAACAACATTGCTGCTGTTCAGGATAATACATACTGACTAAATAAAAAAGTCATGTACTAATTTTTCAGATAATATTATCATGCTCATATTTGCTCACCTCCGATTTCATCTAATGAGACTAATATTATTATTTTTGTGCCTTTTTTATCTTCAATCAAGCCACGAACTTCTAAGATATGCTATTTAAATCAACGGTTTAGACAATAACATACTATATGATTCTCTGGGAATGCCATCAAAGAAATTTTTCTCGTTACCTTTGGCTCATGCTTGATATGCTGATGCTACTTTTAGCATATTTATACTACCAGCAAAAATCCTGTGAATTCTCTGAGTCTGTTTTTTAAGCATTTATCAATGCAAGATTTGACAATAATGATAAACTCTTGATTTTAAACAATTTGTCCTCCTTTAGAGGGGGTTATCAACTTTTTATCATTCACTTTTATATCGCAGGATACATGCTGGTCGTCACACCATTATCTAGTTTTGTCAACTTTAATCTGGAAATATTCAGCTATGTTTCCTAAATATTTGCTTTGTAATTGAATTTATATGGCTCCTTCGCCCTATTCTCAGAAAACACATACTTCGACCTCAAGAAGATGAAACCGCACAACGTTGTTGTACGGTCTTGAATTTAAACTAGAGTTGAGATTACTGCATGACAAAGTTACATGGTAGCAATGTAAATAATGTGTATACAATTCTCTGCTTAACGTGTGTTAATTTTTATAACATTTTTAAATGTTAAGAAAGGATGCACCTTATGAGCGCGTAGGTATAGCTCGCCCTTAGACATTGCTTAGTACGCTTAGTTGTGGATGTTGAAAAACTTTTTACCTTTTTTCATCTCGCCACAAAGCAATACCACCTAATAAACCAGTAATATTAGGGATGAGTTTTACATTTAAAGGTAGCTGAAAATTCACTCTTACAGCTTCACCACCGCCAATGTAAAGGTAATCATAATTGAACAGATGTTGTAAGGATGCGATCGCCTTTTCTAAACGCCTATTCCATCTTTTATCACCAATTTTTTCTAACTCTGCACGCCCTAACTGCTGCTCAAAGGTCTCTCCTTTGCGAAATGGATGATGTCCCATTTCCATATTTGGTACTAACTTCCCGTCTACAAATAAAGCTGAACCAAACCCTGTACCGAGAGTAATCACCAGTTCTACACCTTTACCTGCGATCGCACCAAACCCCTGCATGTCTGCATCATTAATCACCCGTACAGGCTTGTTTAAGTGTTTTAATAATGCTGTTTCCAAATCAAATCCAATCCAATCTGGATGTAAGTTTACTGCCGTTTCCGTGACTCCACATCGAACCACGCCAGGAAAACCCACCGAAACACGATGAAATTCACCTTGAGCAGCAGCTAACACAACAATTGCATTAATTACAACATCTGGTGTAGCAGGTTGAGGTGTATCTAAACGCGCTCTTTCTGTTACAGGACTTCCCGTAATATCTAAAACCATAGCCTTAACGCCACTACCACCAATATCAACCGATAGGGTACGAATCGATCCATTTTCTTCAACCATTGAGTTACATCCTTGTTAATGCTTGTTCTTTCGATATTATGCTCTGGTGCATCCGATCGGATTCGGATATTTGGAGAGTCTTTATATTGAGAGGAAAGTGGAAGAGATGAGTTCTCTACTCAACTTAGCGCCAGCAAGGTTTGAGCAACTTATGTCTTAAGATTAAAGAATCGTTCGTGGCTACCCTGCTCCTCACAAAGACGCTCCAGCCTGGAGAGTGCCAACCCTATCGACAACCACAGTTTACTAGTAGTTCGCTTTCGTAACTTGGCGGGGTAAAGGGTAAGGGGGAAAGGTTTTAAATCCCTTACCCTTTCCCCTTTCCCTAGACCTCACAAGCGCATTTTTGGGTTGGCAGACTACTAGTCCTGAGTCCTGAGTAGTATATCAACACATTAGACGCACGACAACATCCATATTTGCTAATGTAGAGATAATGGAAATAGTACTGGCATAGCTGCTTAAAATCTATCGTGCAGCAAATTTCTATTAAAAGTAATAATAAGAGAAAGAATTATGACGGCGTTTGAACCCCAAAGCATCCGCTCTTATAGCCAAGAAGATGTCCAACAAATTCTACACTTAGCGATCGCTCGTCAAGCTAATGACAAAAATACAGAATTTTCTTATGAGCAGATATTAGAAATTGCTGCTGAGTTAGAAATTTCACCTGATTCTTTAAAATTAGCCGAGCGCGACTGGTTAGTACAACAAGGTCAAGTCCAACAGCGAAAAGCTTTTGACGCTTACCGGATTAGAAGATTTCAGAAGCGTCTAGGGAATTATGCAATTTTTAATGGCTTTTTTATACTGTTAAATTTACTAACTGGTGGCGGAATTTCTTGGTCGCTGTACATTTTGCTATTCTGCGGATTACCTGTAGGGCTGGATATATGGAATACTTTTCAAATCAAAGGCGAAGAGTATGAAATAGCATTCCAGAAGTGGAGCCGTAATCATCAGATTAAGAAAACCATCAGCACAGTTTTGAATAAGTGGTTTAAGGTATTACAGGCTTAGTAGATTTGCTTGGCTAAGGTAACTCTCTGTAGACATCGGTAACTCAAAGAAAAACCCCGCAGGAGAAACGGGGTAATATTTACCGCTACCTACATTTGTTGTGTAACATCACTTAAATAAAATTTAAAGAAACACAGCAATTATTAGGATTAAAATTGATATTACATGATTGGCTAAAAGTATTGTTTCTATCTTTATACTGAGATGAGAGTCTATCAATAGTCTGAAAGATGATTTTATCTACAAGTACTTTTCAGATAATAGTAGGTGAAGCAGTTAACAATATTTTGGAGTTGTAAAAGATTAGATAAGCCAGATTATACCTAAATACGGTTTAGTTAAGGGTAAAAACTAAAAGTGGTGTAGCTTGGGTTTCGCTATTCCTCAACGCAATCTACTATTTTTCTTAACTGAACCGTATTGGGTTATATCTGGCTGGAAAACCGAGATTTATTCTTACAGCAAATAATAATAGACTGATATCACAATACCAATAGATATGAAACAGCATCTATAGGAAAAACGAGGAAAGCAAAAAAGTTATTGTGTTCATAGCCGTTTC
This sequence comes from Nostoc sp. LEGE 12447, assembly GCF_015206985.1. Lineage (NCBI taxonomy): Bacteria > Bacillati > Cyanobacteriota > Cyanophyceae > Nostocales > Nostocaceae > Nostoc > Nostoc sp. LEGE 12447. The sequence continues at coordinate 12,975 of NZ_JADEXT010000036.1, forward strand.
TGATAGACACTAAATAACGTGTAAAGTTTTACACGTTATTACTACAAGCGTTGGTGATTAAGATTCAAACCCTGTGAAAATCCCAATTATGGTATTTACTTAAGTTTTTCGTAAGCAGCCAAAATAATTTTTTCGGTTTCTTCCCAACTAATACATTTATCAGTTACAGAAACTCCATATTTTAATTCTTCTTTACCAGTAATTGGTTGACTACCTTCATACAAATGTGATTCCAGCATCATGCCAACTATTGATGTATTACCATCTACTATTTGCTGAATAATATTTTCTAAAACAGCACCTTGTAATTTGTAATTTTTATTAGTATTTCCGTGGCTACAGTCGATAACAATTCTTGGTGGTAAATTCGCCTGTTTTAATTTATCTTCTACTAATTTGACATTTGCTGCATCAAAGTTGGGTTGACTACCACCTCTTAAAATTACGTGACCATAGCCATTCCCTTTAGTTTGAAAGACGCTGACTTGTCCGTTTTGATTAATTCCCAGAAAATTATGCGGGTTTCTAGCTGATTGTAGGGCATTCAAAGCTACTTGAATATTGCCATCAGTACCGTTTTTAAAACCCACAGGCATCGAAAGTCCACTTGCCATTTCACGGTGAGTTTGTGATTCGGTCGTGCGTGCCCCAATAGCAGACCATGTAATCAGTTCACTAATGTATTGAGGTATGATCGGATCTAGTGCTTCTGTACCCGCAGGTAATCCCAATTCTGTAATTTTTAATAATAGATCGCGTGCAATTAATAAACCATTCTCTACATGGAAAGAATCATCCATATCTGGATCGTTAATTAATCCTTTCCAACCGACGGTTGTTCTTGGCTTTTCAAAGTATACACGCATTATTAGTAGCAGCTTATCCTGAACTGTCTCAGACAAGGCTTTCAACCTTTCAGAATATTCGAGCGCTGCTTTTGGGTCGTGGATTGAGCATGGGCCAACTACTATAAACTTTCTCCGATCCTGAAAATCCAGGATATCTTCTATTTCCTGCCTGTATGCTAAAACTCTTTGTTCAGCTAATTGTGTTAAAGGTAATTTTGATTTTATTTCATTGGGAGTTAATAAAATGCGATCGTTCTCAATGTTAGCGTTGTCGATATTAGTATTAAATAATTTGTTGTGCATGGGGATGCTTTGGCAATTTTATATACGCACTTCAACTCAAAAGTGTAACACAAACCAATGAAATTTTAAAATAGCTTATTTTGTGCTTGACAAATTTCTAATTACACTGTATTCCGGAAATGTAATAACTTAAAAAGGGGAGAATATTTCCCCCCTTTCTTTTTGCTATTGGATTACTGACTCAGTATTAGTGTATATAATTACTGCCATACAAACACTTTGGCTTCGTATGGCCCTAAGTCAGTTAGTATACCATCATCACCAGATTCGACATCATAATTGCCTGTCCATTCGTGCCATGTACCAGCACTAGGAAAATTAGGAACATGATAGCCAGCTAGGAAGTTTTCTGAGAAATTTGCGATTACGACTACACGAGAACCTTCATCATTCCAACGAGTATAAGCTAATACTTTTGCCTCTGGATTTTCGTGGATAAAGTCAATATTTTCTGTGTAGAGGGCGTGATTACTTTTACGCAGGTTGGTTAAGCCTTTGTATGATTCAAATAAACTACGATTGAGATCGTTACCTAACAGAGTCCAATCAATTTTTGATGATTCAGGTTGTTTGGGTTTGTACTCACCAAATTCCTCTCCCATCCAAATCAAAGGTACGCCAACAGCAGTCATTAGGATGGCAACTCCTAATTTAGCCCGTCTAAAGGCTTCTTCGTCAAAAATCTCACGGTTCCCCAATTCAACCATAATGTGGTTATGGTCATGGTTGGTGAGGTAATTTACTACATTCGTAGCACCCAAGAAGCCTTGGCGTTTGCAGTCAATGACATCTTTGAGACGCTCTAAATCAAATGTATCACCGCAGATATGTTCTAGAATGCAGTGATAGAAACTATCATGCCAGCAACCATCCATTGGCCCGTCTACATTGGTAATGCTGGTAGTTTCAGGAATGTGTTCAGCAACGTTGTAAAAAGGCTTTGCACCAGCAGTTTTTTTAGCTTCCTGAACAATCCAGTGCATGAAGTCGTAATTAGCAATTTGCCGTGCTGCATCATAACGAATACCATCAAGATGATATTCCTGAATCCAGAAACGAATTGTTTCACCAATAAATTTCCGCGCTGGATGAATCTCTAATTTTTCATCATAATGTTCGTAATTAAACTCAGGCCCCCAGTTATTATCAGGGTCACGGGGTTCATGATGATACCAATAATCGTGGTCAATTTGTGTTAGGGGAGCAGATGCTTCTGAGTGGTTATAAATACCGTCAATAATCACACGAATTCCTCTACCATGACACTCATCAATCAATTTTTTTAACTCAGCAGTAGAACCATAGCTTGATTCTGTTGCAAAAAAGTGGCGAGGATTATAACCCCAACTATAATCACCAGGATATTCTTTAAGTGGCATCAACTCAATAGCATTGACTCCTAGTTCACACAAATAATCTAACTTTTCAATGACATGTTTGTATTTACCTCGTGCATAAGGATCATCCTCGCCACCAGAAAAGTCACCAACGTGTAATTCATAAATTACTAATTCTTTGTCAGCAGGTAAAGGTTTATCATCATGTTGCCAGACATAAGTATCAGTAATTCTTTCACCATCTTTTACATGGATAACACTATCATCTTTTCCACTCAGTTCATCTATATCAGTTGCATAAGGGTCTGTAACATCAACCCATTGTTCTGGTTCAAAAAACCATGAATTTGACTGGATGCGAAATTTATATTTATAAACGCCGTCTTCTAGTTCAACACTTGTACGAAAATAGCCATCATCTCCTTTTTCCATTGGTATTTCTTGCCAATCAGAAAAAGAACCAATTAATGCGGCTCCTTTGTTGTATGGTGCAAATAAATTAAATTCAATTGGCTTTGCCATAGAAGTGTTTGTAATATCAAGGGTTGATAGACGTATTCTCTGATGCTTAATTGAATTTACAAATCGGTCTAGAGAAATAATTATTTAACCAGCGCTTCTCTCTTGAGGATGAGTTTATAAATATTTTATAAAAATTACTATTTTTTGGCGATTTTTGACTGTTTATCGCATTTATTTTTAACCTAAAAAACTACTAAAGTTTAAATACTATTAATCAAGCTACAAAATTTATATAAATAAGCTAATGACTTTTTATGATTTTTTTTTAAATAGCAGATATTTAGTAAAAAAAATATGTTTTTGTCTAAATATCTGCTGTATCAGATTATTCAATTTTGCCGTTAGTTTGTTGTAAATAACTTAAAAACCAATTAGCCGCCGTTGCTCTGCGAGTTTGCCGTGGCCCAAATTCACCAATTTTGTACCCTTTGAAACCCAGCTTTTCTTTTAGCATTTGTTTGTTTTCAGCAGGGATGGAACGAGTTAACTTCACTGTTGCAGGGCGAGATTCTATGAAATTTGGTGGTTGTGGGTAATCCTCTTGCCATTCTGGTGCAACTTGGCTAGTGTCCCATTGTGCAGTTGAAGAATCATAGCGATAGCCTAAATAATGCCATAGCAACTGGTTGATTGTGGCATCATCAAGTTTATCGTCAAGAATTGCCCAAATTGTTGCTGTATTGAGTGGTGGCAGGTTAGACATAAGCAATTCAAAATTCCAGGTTGAAAAACGGACTACTACTTAATTAAATTCACAACAATTAGCAGAGTAGTGAAAAATACTTTATCATTACTCTGCTACACTCCCAAAGATAGGGATAATTGCGATCGCACCTTCAAGGTATGACGCTTAGAGTTAAAAACAGATTGTGTATACACAAACTAGGTAAACTGGAATCGTAAAGATTAGACCAGTTTATGCAGAATTCTACAGCACTGCCAAAGATCATTCGCGCCCATGTATTCATCTCTGGCCGAGTCCAAGGAGTGGGTTATCGCTATTCCACTGTCGATACAGCTAGCCAGTTGGGATTAACCGGTTGGGTGCGAAATCTCCCTGATAATCGAGTAGAGGCAGTCTTTGAAGGGGCGCGAGAGGTTGTAGATGATATGGTTCGCTGGTGTCACTCTGGGCCACCTGCTGCTGTGGTTAAAGATGTTGTAGTTGAGTATGAAGTACCGGAAGGGTTGCGGGGATTTGAAGTTAAGCGGGTTGATTAGAGAGTTAGAACATCTTCTATTGTGTCTCCTGGTCTTGGCTCAACTCATATATAATCTGCTCCATAGAGGATATAGAATCGTGTGTTGAGGTGAGGTAGCTTTTACTTGCGAAAATCGCTGCCAGATCGCCATACAATGAGTTAATCTACGGTTTTTTGCTTGATTTTGGGAATTCTAAATCTAATCAGCTATAGAAACCGCAGATGTATATGACTCAATTTAAGGTATGTGACTCAAGACAATGGCAATTTCTGCCCTTGGTAACAGGTCGCAGTATTATTCTTTTTAGCAGCATTTTGTTATTTTCAGAATCAAATGTGGCGATTGCTAGACAGCAGCCGGTAAATGTTGCACAGATGACGCAGACAAGTTCGCCAGATGCAACTCTGGCTGTTGCTAAACTTGCATATCAAGAAGGGAAGCAACTATATCAGCAAGGAACAGGAGAATCTCTGTTAAAAGCGATCGCAAAATTTGAGCAAGCACTTTTACTATATCGTCAACTGAGCGATCGCTCCAATAGGCAAAACCTACTCTCCTTAGAAGCTGACACCCTCGTTTATATTGGCAAAATCTACTCAAATTTAGGAGAAAAGCAGAAGGCGCTGGATTATTACAACCAATCCTTACCTCTATCTGAACAAGTGGGGAACAAGCAAGCCCAAGGTACTACGCTAAATAACATTGGCAAAATCTACTCAGAGTTAGCAGAAAAGCAAAAGGCGCTGGATTACTACAACCAATCCATATCCTTAAGGCGACAAGTGGGAGACAAAAATGGTGAAGCTATTAGTCTCAATAATATCGGCTCTGTCTACCATTTCCTGGGAGAAAAGCAAAAGGCGCTGGATTACTACAACCAATCTCTGCTTCTCAAGCAACAGGTAGGAAACAAGGCAGGGATAGCGACTACTCTGAACAACATTGGCAAAGTTTACTTAGATTTAGGAGAGAAGCAAAAAGCACTCTCATACTTCAGCCAAGCCCTGTCTTTATACCAACAGGCTAAAGACGCAGAGAAAGAAGGAATACCAACTGCTCTGAGCAATATTGGCACAGTTTATTTAGAGTTAGCAGAACAGCAAAAAGCACTCTCATACTTTAGCCAAGCCCTGTCTTTATACCAACAGGCGGGAGACAAAGGAGGGATAGCAACTGCTCTAAACAATATTGGCAAAGCTTACTCAAATTTAGGAGAACACCAAAAGGCGCTAGATTATTACAGCCAATCTTTGCTGCTATATCAACAGACAGGGAACAAGGCAAGGGAAGCACGTACACTCTATAACATCGCTTTTGTTCAACACGACGCAGGCAATTTTCAGTCTGCCCTGACTCAGATAGAGAAAGTCATCAAAATTGTTGAAGACCTCCGTATCAAAATTGACTCTCAGGAACTCCGCGCTTCCTATTTTGCCACGGTGCAGAATTATTATGAGTTTTATGTCGATTTGCTGATGCAGTTACACAAACAGCAACCATCTCAAGGATATGATGCTTTGGCATTGCAAGCCAGCGAACGCGCCCGCGCCCGCAGTCTTTTGGAACTACTTGCAGAAGCCAACGCAGATATTCGCCAAGGTGTAGAGCCAAAGTTACTTGCTCAAGAACGTAACTTGCAGCAACAACTCGATGTTTTAGAAAAACGTCGGATACAACTATTAAGTGGTAAGCATACTGAAGCACAGGTGCAAGCTTTAGAAGAAGATACCGAGGTACTTTTAGAACAGTATAAACAAGTCCAGGCACAAATCCGTGCCACTAGTCCGCGTTATGCAGCGCTGACTCAACCTCAGCCTCTCTCACTCGTGCAAATTCAACAGCAAGTACTTGATGAAAACACTCTGCTTTTAGAATATTCTTTGGGGGAAAAGCGCAGTTATCTTTGGGCAGTTACTAATAAGAGTATTACCAGTTACGAACTACCCAAGCGTGCAGATATTGAAGCTACAGTGCAAAAGTTCCGTCAAGAAATCACTACCCCGTATCTAAAGCATAGTCCGTCTCTAGATGCTCTATCTCAACAAATACTTGCACCAGTAGTCCAACAACTGCAAAAGAAACGTTTAGCGATCGCCAGCGATGGTGCTTTGCAATATGTGCCATTTGCTGCCCTCACAACAGGTAGCAGTCGCAATTATGAACCATTACTGCTCAATCACGAAATCATTACTCTCCCTTCAGCGTCTACATTAGCTATCCTCAGAAGCGAACACAAAGGACGTAAATCTGCTCCTAAAACCTTAGTTGTATTGGCAGATCCGATTTTTAACAGTGATGATGAGCGTCTCCAAAATAAAGCACAAGTATCTCGTCCAACTGCGCCAGAGAGCAATTTAGACAACCTGGCTTTAACCAGATCCACCCAAGACTCAGACATTAGCTTTGAACGTCTGCGCTTTACACGTCAAGAAGCCGAGCAAATTCTTTCTCTTGTACCAATTAGCGATCGCAAGCAAGCTTTTGATTTTAACGCTAGTCGTACAACTGCAAGCAGCGAAAATTTGAGTCAATATCGCATCATCCATTTCGCTACGCATGGCATTCTCAACAGCAAGCATCCAGAATTATCAGGAGTGGTGTTATCGCTATTTGACGACAAGGGAATGCCACAAAATGGCTTTTTGCGCTTGCACGATATCTTCAACCTCAACCTGCAAGCAGAACTGGTAGTACTCAGCGCCTGTAAAACCGGACTGGGAGAAGAAGTTAAGGGAGAAGGATTAGTAGGGTTAACCAGAGGGTTTATGTACGCAGGCAGCCCGCGAGTCGTAGTTAGCCTGTGGAGTGTAGATGACCAGGCAACATCTGAACTTATGAAGGTATTTTACAAAAAGATGCTGCAAGAAGGATTAAAGCCAGCAGCAGCTTTACGGACAGCACAAATAGAAATATGGCGCACTCAAAAATATGCCGCACCCTATTACTGGGCACCTTTCACTCTACAAGGCGAATGGAAATAAAGAGGCAAGGGAGCAGGGGCAGGGAGCAGAGGGAAAAGAGGTAATTTTTATCTCCCCCTTGCCCCCTGCCTGACAGGTGTAGGTTTTTTACAAGAGTGTGAGTATTCATTCACAAAGTCAGAAAATAAAAGCAGACTCAAAGAGTGAAACAGAGGCTCAAATGCTAAAAAATGAGTACCTCAAACAGTGGACAAGAATAGTGTCAGAGAAAATGCCAAATCTGTCGATACCGCAAGTGGTAGGACTGGCAACATGGAGTTTTGGCAATCTTGGTGAGGTCGCAACTATTTAGTTAACACTTACAGTAGTTTTCAAATTAAGAGACTATACCACACCTTGCTCCTTGCCCTAGATGTAGTCTATACGTTTAAAATTTGTTGCCAATTTCAATTACTTTTGTTTGTTGCAATCAATTTTTTAACTATTTTCTTAACTGTCTTATCTGTCGTTGCATTTTGTTTGCGATGACGGCAGAATACAACGTGACAGTAAAAATTATTTGTCAAAAATGCAATTATCTCAATAGACTTGATTCTTTTTAGGGAGAAAAATTAGTGAGTTCGTTAGAGCAAAAACATACCTATATCTTAACACAAGATAAAGATATTAACCTGTCTGGTAATCCTATTCAAACTGAAAATTTTTGTATTCAAAATACTCTCCGAAATGGAGGGAAAATCCGCTTCAAAATTCGTTATTCTGCCGAACTACAGGGTTTTTGCCTGCTGGAAGTTTTTCTGATCAGAGCGCAGAACAGAACACAAACTGCTAGCATGACTATTCCCAACGGTGGCTCGACAGCTACTGTTCAAGAACAAGAACAAGAATTTAGTATTTGGGAGCCAGGAGATTATTACTTCTTTTTCAAAATGTCTTCCAATAATGGAATATTTTTTATCGAGGATTATCAACTTTATTGGTCAGCTAGTTAATTAGTTTAAAATCTTTTCCATCTGCCATCATTTAAAAATGTAGATAGTTCTGGGTGTTGCTAATTCCAGACAAAAAAGCTCACGCTCCAGATAAATCTGAGCAAAGAAAAACTCCGCCCATAATTTCGGTAAGCATCGAAGCGTGAGAGAAAATGTACCCGATAGTTTTTCAAGCACGTTTTTGCAATGATTTATATTCAAATTCAGCAACACCTAGTTGTTTTTTAAAGTAAGCGCGGTAGAGTTGGCAACGCGGTAGGATGCTATCGCCTTCATAAGTGATTAATCCCAAGCTTTCGAGTTTATGAGCATCAATGGGATTCAAAGAAACGCTTTGCTTTGAGCTAACAACTTCAATATATGCCTTTACCAAACTGGAATTTTCTTGCAGAATTGCCCAGTGTCGCCATAAATGATAACGGTAGATACCGCCGTTAGCGATCGCCTCATCTATTACTTCCTCTAAGGTGATTCCTTGACAGCATATATAATACAGAGCAATCCGAATTAGTGCTGGATGTCCCCCCACCAGAGACATCAGTTGCGTAACCTCGTTCTGAGAAGTCCAGTCTAGCCCATGCCGTTGGGCCAAATACTCTACTTGATGCTTAGTAAATTCTGGCAGACGGATTGGTAGTCCAATATTAAATGGGGAACGGTTGATATCCAGAGAGACGTAAACTTCTGTGGAATAAACCACCAGTAGCCTAAGCTTCTGCAAGTTAGCATCTTGTCGCGCTTCTTCATACCAAGAGCGTAACAAACCAAAGAACTCCTGAGCAATTTGAGGATATTCAAAAAAGTGGTCAACTTCATTTAACACTAAAACCACTGGACTTTTACTCTGCTTTAGTAAGTAGGATTGTAAGTATAAACTGCAACTTAACTTACAGCCTATTTCCTCATCCCAGTTTTCATCTAGCTTGGGGTCTATGCCTAATTCTGTTGCAATTTGCCAGCAAAAAGAACGCAAAAACTTGTTTAAGTCTGTCAGACAGGTTGCATCCATTTGCTTGCAATTCAGGTTCACAGCGCGATAACCTTGCATCTGGGCAAAAGCCAATAGCCGCAACACAAGAGAAGTTTTTCCCATCTCTCTTGGCGCTCGAATTCGGATCACACAGCCTGGTTGAATTATTTCTCGATAAACTAGTTCTTCAATGGGAGGACGTTCGACATAGAAGGGGGAATCTAGAGCTACGGGGCCATCTGGGTATGACCAAAGATTTTCGAGTTGGTTATGGTGCTGGGTAACAAAGGGTTCTAAGCATAAATGCGGGGATAATTTCTTTTCTCCGGTATCTAAACTCGACAATCGAGTTGGAGAGACTACAGTAGTATTCGGTTCACTCAAAATTGTGTAGTCTTCCCTGTGTAATTCTAGGTTAAAGGCGGTAAAGCACAATTTTAAGGTTTTTTGATCCACGCCTGTATTCAACGACCATAATCGGTTCAGGGTTTTGGTTGAAACATTCATGCGATCGCCTAAATCTTCTAGAGTGAAGTGATTGCCATTGTTTTGAACCTTTTCCATAGCCAGAATCGCCGCTTGTAAACGCTTCAATCCAGCGATCGTTAGGACAATTCCTCGCTTTCGCGTACTCTTAGATTGCTTCATATTGCTAATCATCTATCTGTTTTTTTCTTTACTGCCTTAACTATCTCCCCATTGTTTCATGTTTTAAAACAGTTATTCAACAGTTACTTAACTGTTATTAAAATGTTCAATTCTTGGTAAAAAAAGATACTTAATTATTTTATAAGATTTAGATAAGTGGGTATAAACAAAAATAACTCTTTTCTTTCTACTACGGTAAGCTGCTGATGCTTACACATCAAGTGTTTTTTACTACTTGCAAATAATAAATGACTGCCTTAATAGTTCACTTTATTTATGCAAAGTGCCTAAATATTACTTAAAGTTATTTCTTATCTGGTATTGATTTGGATTTTGGAGTGCAATACTTCTGGGGTTTTGGGAAAAGGGAAAGAAAAACCTTTAACCCAAACCCGATTCCGAGTTAAAAATGCACTCCGAGTTAAAAATGCACAAAGCGAGGAGTATTGCTACGCCACCTAAGCTTCTCAAAATTAGCAATTTTTTGAGATGTAACACGCAGTAGGGGCGTACAGCTAGCTGCACGCCCCTACTAAAGACCTATATTTTATGCACCTGAAAAACGCTACAATCTTTTACCAGTAAGGGTAAAGGCGTTATCCAAGTATTAGAATCCGTTATTTAAGGGCATTAGAGGAATTTAAAAGTGCCTAAAGTTACAGTGAAACACTTTTAAAAAAACCTCTTAGCGTCGAACTTGGTTAGAGATATTTTTGCCTGTCTGTGCTGCACTGTTCCCTACATCATTAGCAGTTTCTTTAGCGCCCTTTACGTATCCACCTCCAAACTCTTTAAAGGCTTCTCCTGACTGTTGCCCAATCTTCTGAAGTCGTTCACCAGGAGAATCTTCGGTTTCACGAGCATCCTTAAACCACTGCCCTACTGTTTTCGGTCTTTCAGCATCATTTTGCTCTACCTGTTGGCGGACTCTCTCCTTTAAGCCTTTATCATTCTGCCCCTGCTCATAATTAACATTCGTTGTCAGCACTAGAAAACCAACTAGGACAACAGCCAAAAAACGTGTTACCTGAAGTCCTTTAAGCATGGAACTGATGTTACCAATCTTTCTAGAAATTAAATTTATCATGCCAATTCACTTGTTTTTAGAGTACAAATAAACATTAACTATAAAAGGGTAATTATCCTTCTAGCAAAAGGCATAACTCAGTTAGAAAAAAGAAATCTTTTTTAAACCTTGCGGAGGAGGTGGTTTGTTAGACAAATAGATATTTGTATTCATTTATGTACAAGAGCAACCAGCAATACTGCCTTTAGCTAGAGAGTTTACATAATAAGCGAGAGATAGCCGATGCTGAAGCAATTAAATTGTTATTCCAAATAGGATAAAGGGCTAAATTTCAGTATATCAAGAAAAATTGGAGGTTGGGTTAAGCAAAGTGCAACCCAACAAAACCCCAGAAAAGTTGGGTTTACTTCCTCAATAAAATCTACACAATTTAAGGGTTTTGACGCTAACTAAACCGTATTGTACGACAAATAAGATAAAGGGCTACACCTAATTATTATCAAGTTTTGTCAATCTAATCAGGGAAATTATGATGCTAAAAAACTTTTATAAACTCAAGCAATTATAATTAACAAACATTCATTAAAATTTGTTGATATTGATATTCTAAAATTTGATTATTTTTGTACTTAATTTTATCCAAGCTTGCCTCCAAATTGCAATCAGTAGTGGAATATTATTTGAACTAATTAAGTCAATATCGTCAAGGCTACTTTTGGTTAAAAATCAACTAAACCCCTTAAATATCAGCCCATAACTAAAAGACATTACCAAACTAATCTATTTACTCTGCGATATTTATTCACCCACGATATTTTTCATGTATTGCTTGATTTTGACACCACTTATCCAGAAGAAATTGGTGTACTTGCTTTTGCTGCAACACAGAATGACAGCAAATCATTCCAAATCAGCTTGTGGTTGGCTAGACTACTCTATCTCATCTGGCTCCCCAAACGAATCAAAGCAATCTTCCTCAATCTGGCGAAAGGGCATGAACTCAATACTTTTCGGATAAACCCAATAATCGCTCTTTTGGTCTGGGGAAAGGTAAATTCAAACCCTTCCCCCTTCCCCCTTAACCGAAAACTATTGGACGTGAACTAGGTAACAAAGCTGATTTTTGTTGGGCTACTGCTTTGAAGACGATTGAAAAGAAAGAATTGACAACGCTACTAGACAGTTAGGATAATCATAAATTTCCCTAATTCATCTAAAAAAAGCATTTAACTGTTTAATAAAAGCTTTTTTAGAGATTTTACTCTTTGTTTATAAATCTCGCTTAAGATTTCTTCGGCTGCCAAATGTAGCACTAAATACATTTTTAATGCTACATTTGGTTTTTAATACAGATAGAGTTAAAAAAAACATATATCTTTAGTTATAAAAATTATCTATCTAAAGAGATAGATAATTGATGGGAATTCCTAAAGAGCTACTAAGAACAATCAATAGTCACAAGACTTTTAGGCTAGAGATATTATCTGACTGAGTGGATTTATACCGTAATCCCTAGATATTTGAAGGGCTTGCAGAGGACAAATTAATCCACATTTTTTCCTCAATACGAGAACTGCTTCAGCTGGAAAGCCAAAGGATGAAATACTGGATCAAGAAATTAGCAATCTTTATAGTATTACTGTATAACTTGTTCTTCTGTAGTGATTATGCAGGAGCAAATCAACTTTCAAATATTGATGCACAGCAAGTAAATGCGCTCCCAGCAGTTGAAAACTTAGCAAATACTGACAACGATATTGCTAAGAATAGAAAGGAAAATTTTTGCCGATTTAATGAGGTTGTCAAAGGGATAAATAAAGTAGAAGGACTCTTCACACTTTATTGCACTGAGAATTCGGGAAAAATTTACTTAGAAATTAAACCAGAACAGCTAAATAAAAACTATCTAGCTATAGTGACATTAGAATCGGGCGTTGGGGAAAGTGGAATTTATAGTGGATTACCTCTTTCTGATTTTGTCTTTTACTTCCAACGAGTAAACAATAGATTGCACTTTGTGGTGCGGAATGTGAAATTTCGTGCAGAAAGTAGTCCAGAACAGCGATCGCTTGCTCGCTCATTTAGCGACTCTGTTCTTTATTCACTCGAAATAGCCAATATTGATCCACAGAATGAAAATATTCTGATCGACCTAAATGAACTGCTAATGCAGGATTTACCTGGATTAACTACCATTTTGAAGTACTCTTTGCAGGCTGATTACCGCTTGGACGCACACAAGTCATATTTTGGGAATGTTAACAGCTTTCCAGAAAATATAGAAATTGATTCTATTTATGGTTTTTCATCATTAGAAGGAGCAAATTTAGTTACCGTACCTGATAGTAGGGCACTTACTCTTAAGGTACACTACAGTTTTTCTCAACTTAGAGAAAACAATGATTATATTCCCAGACTTGCTGATGACAGAGTGGGATATTTTATTACTGCTTTTCAAGATTTATCTAATAAGAATCCTCATGAATCATTTGTACGTTATATCAATCGTTGGCATTTAGAGCCATCCGATCCGAATGTCCCCTTGTCTCCACCTAAAAAGCCAATTGTGTATTGGATTGAAAATGCTGTGCCACTAGAGTACCGCGATGCGATTCGTGAAGGTGTTTTGATGTGGAACAAAGCATTTGAAAAAGCTGGATTTCAAAATGCTATTGAAGTACAGCAAATGCCAGATGATGCTGATTGGCAACCGGCAGATGTACATTACAATACTATTCGCTGGTTCAACTCTTTGGATGCAGGTTTTGCTAGAGGGCCAATGCGCGTCAACCCATTCACTGGCGAAATATTGGATGCAGACATTATGGTAGATGCCAATATGGTGCTATCAATTCAGCAAGAATATCACGCATTGATGGAAGTAAATCCATCTTTGGTGGGCAAAAACCCATGTCAAGCCCTTTGGGGAAGCCAAAAGCCAGGAATTAATAATTCTCTTCTAGCGGACTCTGAGTCCTGCTATGGTATGGAGTCTTCAAATCAAGCCGCGATGGGGAAGCTGGCGTTGTCAATTTTGCCAAATACTACAGCCAGTAGTGAAACGATGAAGGAGTATGTGCATCAATATTTGCGTTCTCTCATTGCTCACGAAGTCGGGCATACTCTCGGTTTGCGCCATAACTTTCATGGCAGCACAATGTTAACACCTGAAGAATTAAATAATACTGAAATCACTCACACTAAAGGCTTAGTGGGTTCGGTGATGGACTATCTACCGGTGAATATAGCACCACAGGGAGTACAGCAAGGTGACTATTTTCCAGGAGTTGTTGGGCCTTATGACGAATGGGCAATTGAATATGGTTATAAAACAAGCCCATCAGCAGCGCTTGAGGGGATAATTCCAGAATCAGAAAAAAATTTTTTAGAGCAAATTGCATTAGCGTCGCCTCAACCAGAATTGTCTTATGCAACTGATGAGGATATCTGGGACATTAATCCTTTGGCGAATGTCTGGGATATGAGTAGTGATGTGCTACTTTATTCGCAGTGGCAAATGGATAATGCCCGCGTTATGTGGCAGCGCCTTGATAAGGGTTATCTATCAAAAGGAGAAAGCTATAGTAACCTGCGCGTCTCATTCAATAGAGTGCTTAAATATTATTTTCGGAACGCCACCTTGCTTTCCAAATATATTGGTGGACAATCGTTTCTGCGTCTCCATACTAGTGATAATGCTTCTTGGACATTTGTACCTGTTTCACTTTTAAAACAACGTCAGGCATTGACAAAATTACAAGAATATGTGTTTTCTGAGAATGCTTTCAGTTTTTCACCACAATTGCTCAATAAACTAGCACCATCACGCTGGGAACATTGGGGTAGTTCTGTACCTAATAACCGCCTTGATTATCCAATTCACGAAAATATTTTGAAGTTCCAAAGTGCGGTGCTGCGATCGCTATTAGACAGCGATCGCCTCAATCGTTTACAAGATATAGAATTAAAAACTCTGCCTGGGGAAGCACTTTCTATCCCGGAACTGTTCGATACCCTGCAAACAGGCATCTGGGCAGAAGTTTTAACCCCAGGAGAACCAAAGCCAATTTCTAGCATCCGTCGTTCACTGCAACGGGAATATCTGAATATTTTGCTAGAGATGATGTTGGGTACTACCGATACACCTGAAGATGGTCGGACATTGGCTTGGTATGAATTGCGCCAACTGCAAAAAGCTATTGATGTCAGACTCAAACAACTGAGTGAAAGCCCTGATATTTACACCCTAGCCCATTTAGAAGCTTCTGGCGATCGCATCACCAAAGCATTAAATGCACATTTACTCTCTAAGTAGTCATTTGTCATTTGTCATTTGTCATTTGTCATTTGTCATTTGTCTCCCTCATCTCCCTCATCTCCCTCGTCTTCCCTAGTCCCCAGTCCCCATTCCCCAATCCCCAATTACCCAAGATATCGTTGCAATAGACCAATGATAACTTCTGGTATTTCTAAATGAGGTAATATTCCTGCATCTGCGATCGCATAAAAATCTTGAATTGCCCTTGGATTTAAATTTGCCAAGCGTTGTCCTAGTTTGATATTGGTAAATTGTGCCTTCTCTCCCCAAAACATCACAGTGGGAATTGTCAGTTGCTGAATATATAAACTCAGATCAAAGTAAAGATCGCCCCGTAAAAATGCCAAGGCGGAAAATTTGGCATTAGGTTGTTGTGCAGAGGTTAAATAAGCATCCACTATTTCTTGAGATACTCGTTCTGACTTAGCAAACAGAAAACTTTGTAAAAAATTTCGCACTGCAATTTCATTTTCAGCACCAAGCATATAAATAAAATTGTCCAACAGAGGCGTATTGATTACCGAAAGCGGAAGTCTGCGTCCAGCACCCTGCCCAAAATCATCAAATCCAGATGGGGACACCAAAAACAGTGCTTTGAATAGATTGGGTTGAACAATAGCTAGACGGATAGCAAAAGCGGCTGTTAGAGAAGAGGCTACCACCGTCACCGGCTGACGACAAGTTTCGATGATAAACTCTGCGATCGTGCTGAGATAATCCCTAATTTTATAATCCCGGACTGGATGAGCCGATTCTCCCCAGCCGATTAGATCGGGAGCTAAAATGTGGTAATTAGAGGCAAAAGCCGGGTAAACTTTAGACCATTCATACGCAGATGCCCCACCACCAAAGTTATGGAGAAACAATAGTGGAGGTAAATCTTCAGTGTCAGCGAACGCCCAAGGTGTATTCGTTTGGGTATAGTAAACCATTGCCCCCAAGGATGTATGGATAAGTTTATGTCCAAAGCCAGGAGGTTGAAACTGAAGCATAAAATTAAAAAGTATAGTTTAATGGCACTTTACCCGAAGGCAAAATCACAAGGTATAAATTTAAGCTTACCGATAAATATCAGAGTAAGTAAAATTTTTCTGTCCTAAGCTATTTCATATTTAATTTGTATACAGTCAAACTAATTCATAATTCATTTTTTACTTTTGATTACTATCTCCTGTGATCTGAACAAGTTGATGGAGGTTATCGCCACTAATATGATAAGCTGCCCCAAAACCAACTACAAAACGCCCTTCACTAGGAATTAGCTGAAAAATCCGAAAGTCAGACAAGCCGCGCAAAACCTCGATAATTTCACCAAATCGCCCTTGAAATTGCTCAACAATTTGATTCCAGTTGTCAGTTTCACGCTCTATCAAAGTTGCCGTACAATCAAAACTCAAACGACGACGGGCAAAAATTAGATTACTCTTGGCTTCATCCTCGATAAATAAGACACTTACATGAGGATTGGTATAGATATTTTTGGTATGAGTTGAAAGACCACTGACATAAATATAGATGTTTTTGGAATTATCCATTACAAAGGGAGCATAACTAGCATTTGGTATTGCTTGGGCGTTCACGGTGCTAATGATTACACTCTCAAATTCTTCAGTAAACTTTTCATACTCAGCTTGAATGTTTTCAAGTTGACTCATAAGTAAATTACCATTTAATTAGTAACAAATAGTTATTGTAACGTGATTGAGCGATGTCTACGATGAGCTACTGTCTGGAGTTTGAGTGAATCCCCATTCCTTAGATGTTTAATAAGTAGAATTGCAATACTGCTCGGATAAAGAGAAAAGCGTAACAGGAAAAGGAGTGTAAGACTTGATATATAAGGTTTTTCCCCTGTCTCCAAAAACCCAACAAGTATGCTGAAGAACGCTCAACGATAAAAAGGCTTGATTTGACATGATTTTCCGTGATAACCTACGTTCATCTCTTAAAAATACGGTTTATCAATAGTTTTATAGTAGTTTTAATAGCATACTGTATTTTTAATTTGAGTTAGCACAAGTAATTCTAAAACTGTCTTAAGAAAAACTCATGGTCATTACACAAAGGCGTAAACTTGGACGTTCAGAACTAGAAGTATCACCAATATCTTTTGGTGGCAACGTATTTGGCTGGACTATTGATGAAAATAGTTCATTTGAGATTTTAGATAGCTTCATAGAGGCTGGAGGTAATTTTATTGACACAGCTGATGTCTATTCCAAGTGGGTTCCAGGAAATCAAGGTGGAGAGTCTGAGACAATTTTAGGAAAATGGCTCAAGCAGCGCGGTAATCGTGACCAAGTGGTGATTGCAACTAAGGTTGGTAACGATATGGGTGTTAGAGGCCAAGGGCTTTCTCGTAAACACATTCAACAAGCTGTGGAAGACTCGTTGCAGAGGTTACAAACCGATTATATCGATCTATATCAATCGCATATCGACGATGAAAACACTCCACTTGAAGAAACCCTTGAAACCTACGCACAATTGATTCGTCAGGGAAAAGTACGTGCGATTGGTGCTTCAAACTATAGTGCAGAGCGTTTGGGGCAGGCATTAGAAATTAGCCTTCAGCATGGCTATCCTCGCTACGAAAGCCTTCAGCCCCGTTATAACTTGTATGACCGAGATGGTTATGAACAGGATTTACAACAAATTTGCCAAGAACAGGAAATTGGCGTGATTAACTATTCCTCTCTATGCAGTGGTTTTCTCTCTGGTAAATATCGCTCAGAAAAAGATTTATCTATTAGTCTCCGTGGTAATTCTGTAAAAAGATATTTAAACCCTCGTGGCTTGCGAATTCTAGAGGCAATTGATCGGGTGGCAACGACTTATAATTCCACTCCCACCCAAGTTTCTCTGGCGTGGCTCATTGCCAATCCCAGTATTACTGCCCCTATTGTTAGTGCAACAAAGGTTGAGCAACTCAACGATATCATCAAAGCTGTCAATATAAAGCTCGACCAAGATGCTATTGAACTTCTTAATCAAGCCAGTTCCTCAAACGCCTAGTACGGCTACTTGAAAGTCAACACTCAACAGTTATTATCCCAACCAAGAGCTTTTTTCTTTGATAAAAAGGCGTGTCGCATTTAGTACATTATTTGGTGCAGTTCTGCGTGGATATTAGTCATAAGAGCGATCGCTGGGCAAATCCTTCAAAAACAAAAAAATTATACGAAAACTTTCCGTACAATAAATAGTTATGTCTGTCGTTTGATTTTATCCAATGACGTGGTTTGAAACATTGACCGGTTTTCCTGAAGAGTCCCCACAACAGGTTTGGCAAAATATCACTGTTGACGGTAAGGTATTGAAATCTCGTGTGAATGGGAAAGTAATGGTTTGCGGTCAGTTGGAAACACCGTCTTTAGCCGAACTCAGAGAACGTGTCCATGCGAGTGGATATCAGGTTGGAAAAATATCGGTACGCGAAATAGTTGCCAACGTCCAGCATTTGCACATCAATGAATCGAATGCTGATTCGCTTTTTCAAGTAGCTTCCCAGTTCAATCTGCTTGAAATGGTATCTCCAAATGTAACGCCTGAGCGTGGCGTGGGGATTTATGAGAGTGATCCTACTCAGGGACCAGCCTGTGCGATCGCGGCTGGTGCAGGAACGATTTATCGAAACTACTTTGCAACCGTAAATGGGCAAACCGGACAATCAACAACAAATCAAATCGATTGTCTTGCAGATATAGGAGTAGCATTGGGAAATTCCAAAAGCCGTCTTTGGGAAATGAGAAACGGTTATGCTTTGGCATCACATAGCGGTTTGCTTGAGATTTCAAATCGACTTCGAGCAGCAAGCGAGAGTGAACTTGATGGATTGCGAGAGTTGTTACGAATCGGCATTCAATGGAGTACGCAAGTAACGCTCAATGATTGCAAGCATACCGTCTCACAAGCCTATTGCTCTGCTTTGCCAGTTAGCTACTCTCGTCATTCCTCAAATCTTTGGACGGAATTTGCACGCCTTGTTTTAGAGGCATCCTATGAAGCAACTATTTGTACTGCAATCTTGAATTCGATCAGAAATGGAAACAACAGATTGTTTCTTACGCTTCTAGGTGGTGGAGCATTTGGCAACCAAACCGATTGGATTATTGGAGGAATCCAACGTGCCTTGAACCTTTACAAGTATGCTGATCTTGATGTGGCGATCGTCAGCTATGGCTCGTCCAAGCAATATATCCAACAATTTGTAAACCAATACTAATACAAGTAACACTTAGCTGGCAAATGTAATATAACAAGACAGTGTAAGCGATGGGAACCTGGCTCAAATAGACTACACAACCTAGATAAAAAGGGTATAACATAAGACCAGCCCTTTCAACGTGACTAGAAATTACCGAAAGTGAATTCCTCTCAAAATCTCTTTTCTATATCTTCTTCTATTTTAGAAAATCTGATGCCTGCTCTCAGACTTTCTGCTGTGCCTCTGCGGTTAAATAAATAACTTATGAGCCACTTTTGACACAGACAATGTTCTGAGAAAAAGATTTTGCGAGTCACGTTGAAAAGGTTAGCTTTATCATTTGTTCCTATTTAATACTTGTGCTGGAAATTTGCCGATGGAAACTATATCTAGTCTCGATGCAGTAACTAAACATTTAGAACAGCATGAAAGCTCAAAGCGGATTAAAAAATTAATATATTCGGCTTGTAAAAATACTTGGGAGAATGATGAAGAGACGCTAGATAGGTTTAAGTTACAAGATTTAATTCAAGAATTATTTAAATCAAATCCTACTACCAACAACTTAAATTATAGTTTATCTGAAGTTGTAAAAACTCTTAACAAACAAGCTGAATATGCCATAATTGCCAATGTTATTTTTCATCAAATGCAGAAGCTATATATAACGTCTGAGGAGCCAACAGGAATATTATTAAATAAATCTCATCAAGAAGAATCAACAGGACTATTATTAAATCAACCTTTTAAAAATGAACAAATATCATTAAATTCTATCGAGAAATCTCCAAACAGCCAAATCAAATATCAATATAATCAGTTTGATTTACGGCAAAATATTATGAAGTATACTAACCCACTTAGGGCTAAAATAGTTCTATTTTCTGCACTTGACAAAAAATTTACTTTTAATGAAGAAGACTGGTTGAAACTAAAGACTCAAAAGCTTGATGATTTATTGCTGAAATTATTTAATATCTGTCCAACTTTTAGAGAGCTTGAATCTAAATTAAATAGTGCTGTTATATCTCTAGGGAAGCCGGATGAAAATATTCAAGCAGCTAGTGCAATTGTCCAATCTATGCGAGCTTTATATGGCGATATATCACCCAGCACCAATGGATATAATCCGTTCAACAACGCTCCATCTCCAGAAACAAAAACACCAGTTAATCCTTATCAGAAAACTGGACTCAATGATGATGGTAATACCTGTTAATTTATAGCACCTCCTCCCAAATAATAATGGTAATTTTTGATTATTGTTAATTTGAGCAAAATTTAAATGTTTGTGGTAATTGATAGGAAAAAATATGGATGCCAATGAACTTATAAAGCGCTATGAGAATGGAGAAACAAAGTTCATTGAGGCCAACTTAAATGGAATAAATTTGTTTGGTGCAGACTTGATTGGCATAGCTTTGAATAAAGCAGATTTGGGTAATGCCATCCTAATTTTTAGCTATCTAAGTCGAGGAATTCTGAATCAGGCAAACCTAGTTTGTACAAAGCTAAGTGGTGCGAACCTAAATCAGGCAAGTTTAATCAGCGCCAACTTGCATGATGCTAATTTACATGGTGCAACTTTGCAGGGTGCTGATTTGCGTAATGCAAATTTAACTTTGGCATATATGCTAGATACTAACTTGATGAATGCCGATTTACGTGGTGCAGATTTGAGTGGTGCAAATTTAACTGGCGCGTGCCTGCGTGGGGCTAACCTGCGAGAAGAAAAGAGAATGTACTCTGCTAGTCTACGGGGTGCTAATCTTCATAAGGCTGATCTACGGGGCGCTGATTTAACTGGTGTTGACTTATCTAAAGTTGATTTGAGTGGTGCTAACTTGAGTGAGGCAACGCTACGTTATGCCGATTTGAGTGATGCCAATTTGAGTGAAGCGATTTTGCATAATGCATCTTTGGCAGATACTAACATCGGTGGTGCTAATTTGAAAGGTGCTAACCTGATGAACGCTAGATTAGAACGTTCAAACCTCATTGATGCCGAACTTACAGGTGTTAATTTGTATGGTGCAATTATGGCAGATGCTAGACTGACTAGATGTCAGATGAGTGGAGTAAACCTGAGTTTTGCAAGGCTAAATAGAGTTGATTTAAGTCGGGCTAACCTGCGTCAGGCTAACCTCACGGAAACAGACTTAGTTGATGCCTATCTTGCCAGGACAGATTTGACTGGTGCTAATTTAAGTAAGGCAAATTTGATCAGAGCAGAAATGAGTAGTGCAAATCTGACGGGTGCAAATCTGCGTGGTGCAGTTATGCCTGATGGAACAATTAACGATTAAAAATATACATGGGCAATACCCACTATTTTGTCTCGAATAAGTCTGCCTAAGTTAGGATTTACACATAAAGATTCTCTGGCAAAATTGGCTGTAAAGTTTACTATTTAACGCTGCCAATCATATATTAATCGTCCATGACGATCGCGCACAAGTTCCCATTCTCCATGACGATATGGTTGTCCATGATAATTTACAGAGCGATAGCGTCGTCTATAATAATGTCTTCGATTCCTCTGGCGTTGATAATAATATTTTCCAGTCCGTTGCCGTCTATGATAACGTCGTCGAGTCCGTCGGTGAGCTAACAAAAGCTCTTCACTTTGCTCTCCAACTAATTTTGTCTGTGCGTCAAGTGCCTGTTCATTAAGAACATTATTGATAGTGTTATCCTTGGCTTCAGCTAAACCAGGTGGATAAATAAAGGCTAATAGCAAGAACACAATTGAGGATAGCTTTTTGAAACGCTTCACGTCTTTGCTTTTCCTAAACTATTGGTAATGATTTTATTTAATACTTAAATTGATTAACCATATAGTTCATAATTCACAAACTTGAAGAGCGCAAAAGTAATGAAAGTACTTGTATTAAATCTAAAGATAGTTAACTACAACAGGCGAGCAGATGATATACATCTGTTATGGGGCAAATGCACACAAAAGCGTTCAATTTCACAATTTTGTTATGTTAAATTTTATTGAAATAGCAATTATGAATTATGAATTATGAATTGAGGTAAAGCTATCTGTTTCGATAAGGGATAAAAATGATAGGGGCTGACTCATATTAGCTGCAAAGCCCAAAATTCCTGGATCTCGATGTTCGTAAAGTAACTGACCTTGGGTATCAAACAGAAAAGTTCCACCACGCTGAGTTAAGTAGGCAGAATTAGGTACATAAGTATGCCAATTGCTCAGAACTTCCACCATATTCCGTAGCCGTAGAGTAGCCAATTCAAAGGGACGTTGAAACCCAATTCCACCAGCTAATTGGAAAAACGAGCCTTGAAAGGCAGGTAGAGGAGTAGCTTGAATAATTTCATCATCTTCAATGAGTTGAGGGGCTTGACGATCGCCTCTGTATCCTCGAAAAACTTCTCTTAGCGTTCCCGGACTTCCAAACCCTGCACACATGAACAGTAGATTTAGCCAAGCCTTCTGAGTAGGGGAAATTCCAGGGACAGGGAGATTCAGACCTGAATAAAGTTTGAGTTGTTGATGTAGTTGTGCATTAGGTTCGACAAATAAATTTTCGGCTGGAAATCCTGTATATTCACAGAATTTTGTTCCAGAGGCGCGATCGCCAATTCCGACTGCACGAATAGCGAGTTTTTCAGGAGGCAATTTTTTAGCTTCGCGCTGTAACCACCACGCATATTCAAGACTATCAAAATCCCCAAGTTGTGGCCAGACTAAAATAAGGATATGTGAGGCAGTTCCGCAATTTTCTAGTAGAGGTCGGGTTATGCCATCACTAACACGCTGAAGTTTGGTCTGATTAAGGATAGCGTAGGGATTCATTACAAAGTATTAACTGCTATTTAGCTATTCAATTTTAACTTAATACAGTTCAGATAAGACCAAAAAACTTGTAGAGACGGCGATTTATCGCGTCTCAAAAAGCCAAAATTTTTACCAGTAGCCCAGCCCTTAACTGAACCCAACTCCGGCATTAATAGCGATCGCTTCCACTGGTCTTCCAATAGCTTGAATTTGGTTATAGAGGGTTTCGACTCCATTGTATGTGGCAAGATCCGCCTGTACGGTTTCAACCTTGGCACCTAGTTCTTCAAAAGCACCAGCCGCTTCATTAATGCTAGATCCGGTGGCTGTGACAACCAGATCAAAGCCGATTACAATCTTTCAACTTTTACCATCCTACGGAAGCAGTTGTGCGTAGGCGCAGCCCGCCGTAGGCATCGCGTCTTCCTAGTGAAAGATAACAACTGTGTATTTGAGAGTCATTCATAGAACATTTATCTACCTCTCAAGCTCAGAGTTTATTCCTTCAATGGCTTTTAACTGAGGAAACCGAATATAGCAGGTTAAAAGTAACTGATTTATCCTGCATTTATCCATGATACCTAAGCAGGTTGTCTAATCACGCTGGGGGGAAGTGAAAATTCTGATTCGGGGAGATAGTGCTTATTCTAGAGAAGAGATTATGGCATGGTGTGAATCACAAAGAGAGATTGATTACAATACTTCTCGGTTAAGCATTTTTAACTCGGAATTGGGTTTGGGGTAAAGGGTAAAGGGTAAGGGTTAAAGGTTTTTTCTTTCCCTTTTCCCTTTCCCCTTTTCCCCTTAACCGAGAAGTATTGAGATTGATTATGTGTTTGGATTGGCGCAAAACAGTCGATTAATTCAGCTTTCACAATCAATTAAATACCGTGCTTATCTTGAATTATGAACAAAAACTGAAATCAGTAGTTGAGTTTTTTGAATCCTTATTTGTACCGACACCGGATTTGCAACTGGCAGCTACAGCATTTGTGGAGAACTCAGTTTGGTATTCATCACTTAACTATAAAACTCTATGCTCTTGAAGTCGAAATTGTCGCGTTGTTGCCAAAGTGGAATATAGCAATCAAGGGGTAGATACTCGTTTTGTAGTAACTTCACTTTCCACTAATAAAATTCCTCCAGGAAAACTTTATACAGAAAAATATTGTCCAAGAGGCAATATAGAGAATTGTCTCAAAGAGCAAAAACTAGAACTAAGAAGTGATAGGAAAAGTACCCATACATTTGCAGGTAATCAACTACGGTTGTGGTTTTCATCTGTTGCCTACATTTTAATAAATGCTTTACTGGAGAAGTGTTTAGCCAAAACATAACTTCAAAATGCTACTGTTGGCACTATTCGGACAAAGTTACTGAAGTTAGGAGCAACTATCACGGTTAACTGCCGAAAAATTTTAATTTCAATTAGTAGTTCTTGCCCCTATAAAGGAATTTTCGCTCTGGCCTACAATTATTTATCTCTCTTACCCTGTCCTAGTTAATTTTTACTTAATTGTCATCATAATGATTAGCTTGCTGGGGTTGAGTTTCCTGAATTTAACCCTGTTTTCGCCTACCTAATTATTGCTAATCATAGTTTTTACTCCAGTATTTCTCGTTTTATTCGTCTTTTATTTATCTTTAAAGCTTCGGATAATACGTGATTGTCTTCGGTTCCTGAATTTAATCCACTGATGTATAAAATATCTTTTCCTAAATTTTACTCATCTCAATGATTTTTTCGCACTTGTGAGAAATCCGGGCCTACCCATTTCTTCACTGCTCCACTGTTCAAGAGAATAGAACCTGTAGTGCTTATTCTGCATAAATTAGAGCTTTTCTTAGTGCCATTCGGTACTGTATCCTATCTATTTACAGCGTATACTGAGAAATATTTTTTACAACCTAGCCGACTTTTCAAACACCCTCTGACTGTTCAATTTCTGTGGCTGCATCTGATGTTTTTGCAGTTCTAGCCTCGCGCTGTTCAAATTCTACTACTGTTCCTGCGACCAATTCGGCTAGTGTTTCACGTCGTTTCATTTAAAGCGGCTCCATCATTTTGGGAAAACAATTACTTAGCTTGATATGTTTGTATTAGACTCTATAGAAAGAATTTGGCATCTTTTACTGTGTTGAAACAAAGTTACCGCAAAAATTGTATCCAGCAGTTATGCAATGCTCTAAGCTAATCGGCACTTAAGTTGCATAATAAGAAAGTGAAGCCGCTTTTACTGCTTGTGAGAAATGCGGGTATATCCTTCATAATTGTAAGTTATTTAATCCACATTCTTTACTGTATCTCATAACAGTAAGAAGTGCTGTATAGATGATTTATAGTCTTGTGAATTAATATTTAAATTTATGAATTGCGAATCATATTAACTCTTCCCTTGCGTCCTATCGGTACACACATCGGTGTCCCCACAACTGGGTCAGTCAAAATACGACACTCTAAGCCAAAAACTTCTTGCACCATTTGCTCAGTCATTACCTGCTTGGGTTCTCCAGCTGTTAAAATCCTGCCTTGTTTTACCGCAACCAAGTAATCAGCATAACGACAAGCCTGATTTAAATCATGTAGCACCATAACAATAGTCCGTCCCTGATGCTGGTTCAATTCATATAACAAATCTAAAATTTCTATCTGATGTGCCAAATCCAAAAAAGTAGTCGGTTCATCCAACAGTAAAATATCTGTATCTTGCGCTAGTGTCATTGCAATCCAGGCACGTTGTTGTTGTCCACCAGACAAGGTATCTAATCCTCTTTCGGCTAACTCTAACAAGGTTGTAATCTCTAGTGCCTGTTGGACAATTTTTTCATCTTTTTCAGACCACTGCTGCAACCAATTTTGATAAGGATAACGTCCTTGTGCTACCAAGTCTCTGACTGTTAATCCTTCCGGTGCAACTGGACCTTGCGGTAAGATCGCTAATTGCTTTGCTACGTTTTTAGTAGAAAGATTAAAAATAGATTGTCCATCAAGATAGACTGTACCGCCATTGGGTCTGAGAAGTCTAGCTAGACCTCGCAGCAATGTTGATTTACCGCAACCATTTGCACCTACTAAAGCAGTAATTTGCCCGGCGGGAATTGACAGATTCAGGTCACGAACAATTGGCATACCATCATAAGCTAAAGACAGACCCTTGGTTGATAATCCTTTCATAGTTAATATCATCTTGAATTTTGTAGCTTGCTTTCCATAAGGTATTTTGAATTGATTTGTCCTCTATTTTTTTCGATTACGAATTAACAAATAGAGAAAGTAAGGTGCGCCGATAGTAGCAGTCACTACCCCACAAGGAATTTCTATAGGTGCAAAAAGCGTTCTTCCTAGCAAGTCTGCCATTACAACAATCATGCCCCCTAAGAGTGCGGAAGTAGGAATCAAGCTTTCATGGGTTGCACCTACCAACTGTCGTCCTAAATGAGGTGCGATTAAACCAATAAAACCAATATTTCCGGCGGTGGCGACTCCTCCACCTGCTAAGGCTACACCCACCAGCACGAGTAAACCACGTTGCCATTCCACCCGACTACCTAAACTTTTTGCAACATCATCTCCCAAATTTAAAGCGTTCAAATGCCTGGCCAATGTCAAAGCCATTGGGACAAAAACAATTAACCAAGGTGATAGAGAAAATACTTGCTCCCAAGTACGTCCGTAGACGCTCCCAGCTAACCAAACCAAAGCATTACTAACGTCAGAAATTTCGCCAAAGGTAATCATCAGGGTGGTTATAGCACTGGCGATCGCAGATAAACCAACACCCATTAAAATTAATAAAATCGGTGAACTACCGTTATTCCAAGCCAGCGAGTAAATTAAAATCGCCATTAGCAAAGCACCAGCAAAGGCTGATAGAGGCAAAGTGTAAATTGGTGCTGATGGAAACAGTACAATTACTACAACTGCCGCCAAACTTGCTCCAGCGTTGATGCCGATAATACCGGGATCAGCCAATGGATTGCGTGTCAGTCCTTGAAATATAGTACCTGAAATTGCCAGCGCCATTCCCACCATAAAAGCCACAAGGGTGCGGGGTAGACGCAGATTTTGAATCACGAATTGATGGTCTGGGTTTCCTGTATCTAAACTCAATATAGTTTTCACGATATCCAAAGGCGAGATTGGATATTCACCCCGCCCGACATTCATCACCATCGCCACTGCGATCGCTACTACCAAACATAGCAATACGACTGGTACACGTCGGTCGATTCGAAAAGATATCACCTGTGAACGAATGACTAGCCAATCAACCTTCATTTTTTCACCCTTGACTTAGCCAGGTAGACAAAAAAAGGAGCGCCAACTATTGCTGTCATTACACCTACAGGTAACTCCTGTGGTTTGAGCAATACACGGGCGGCAATATCTGCAACTAGGAGCAAAATTGCCCCCAAAACTGCACAATAGGGTAATATCCAACGATAATCGGCTTTAATGTAAAATCTCACTATATGGGGAACGACTAAACCAATGAAGCCGATTGGCCCTGCAAGGGCAACGGAACTTCCTGCTAGTAAAACTACGCTGATAGCGGTAAATATTTTGATCCAAGCTGTCTGTTGCCCCAAACCTTTAGCGACATCTTCACCTAAACTCATAGTGGTAATTTGTCTGCCGAGGGCAAAAGCTATAACTAATCCGATGCCGGCGAAAGGCAGTAGTTGTAAGAATAAATTAAAATCTCGACCAGATAATGAACCAGCTAACCAAAATCTAACTTGTTCGAGTGTTTGTTGGCTGACAATCAGGATACCAGTAGTGAAAGAAGAAATTAAAGCAGTTAAGGCCGCTCCTGCTACTGTTAGATTCAATGGGGTGGCTCCTCCTCGTCCCACAGAACCAAGGATGTAAACTAACACTGCTGTTACTCCCGCACCCAGAAATGCTACAAAGGCGTAAATACTAGGGGATGAGCTGCCAAAAATAAAAGTTGCGACTACAACAAAGAGGGCGGCTCCCGACTCTATACCCAAAATACCTGGATCTGCTAAGGGGTTTCGCGTCAAACCCTGCATCAATGCTCCCGATACAGCAAGGGCTGAACCTACAAGGATAGCAATGAGTGATCGCGGTAATCTCACAGTCTGAATAACTAAGTGATCATAGGAACCATCAAATGCTATAAAAGATGTCAAAATCTTACCTAGAGGTATTTCTGCTGCACCTAGCGTCACACTGAACAGCAAGCAAATTACTAGCATACATAGTCCCAAAACCAGACCAAATAAGGCTGAAATTTGTGGCTTTTTCAATTCTCTAGATGAGAGTGTAGTTGCTTTTATCATTTGATTCTGCCGTCACTGGAAAATACTACGCTCTGCTGATTAGTTGTTTTTTCACTAGGCACTCTCAATATTTAACAGCTTTTTAATCATTAGAGTTGATAATCTTTCTTGATAAATATATAGATTACACGATCGTGTAGCCTTTTCCCCATTTTTTAAACGGAATAAAGCATACTGTTATAGCTTTGATATAGTTTCTCAACAAGGTGGTATTGTTAGATCAACTTAAATCTGCTTTGTCAAGGTCACTTGCGTGCCAAGAGGTTACTGGGGACTGGGAAGCAGAGGAAAATAATCAATGCCCAATACCCAATACCCAATGCCCAATGCCCAATAAGCAGTTTCAGTCACCAAGCGTTACATCTGTAAATGGTGGTGTTCATGAGGATTGATAGTTTACTTAAGGTTTACAAACGAAAATCAATACGCGTTTTACCTTTAATACTTAGCTTGATACTGGTTTTGTTTGTCGGAAGCCGCACTATAGCTGTACCAACAAAATCCACAGAGATATTATGGGATACATACGGTGTGCCGCACATCTACGGTAAAGATAACCAAAGTGCATTTTATGCCTTTGGCTGGGCACAAATGCAGAGTCATGGAAATTTACTTTTGCGTCTCTATGGTCAAGCACGGGGACGCGCAGCCGAATATTGGGGAGAGGAATACCTGGAGTCAGATCGTTGGGTACAGACTACGGGAGTACCAAAACGCGCTAGTAATTGGTACAAAGCACAGAATCCAACTTTTCGTAGTTATCTCGATGCTTTTGCTGCTGGGATCAATGCTTATGCAAAACAAAATCCGAAGTTAATTGACGATCAAGTTGAGATAGTGCTACCAGTCAAGGCAGAAGATGTCATGGCTCACTTACATCGGGTACTCAATTTCACCTTTGTGGTTAATCCAGAAAAAGTATTAGACCTAAGCAAAGAAAAGTTGCAAGCAGGATCTAATGGTTGGGCGATCGGACCAACTCATTCTGCCAATGGGAACGCCATGTTGTTAGCAAACCCACACCTACCTTGGTCAGATTTATTTTTGTGGTATGAAGCCCAAATCACCGCACCAGGAATTGATGCTTATGGGGCAACACTTGTAGGTGTTCCCGTATTAGCGATCGCCTTTAACAACAACTTAGGTTGGACTCACACCGTTAATACTTATGATGGTTGGGATGTTTATGAACTCACACTTGCAGGTAATGGGTACCGCTTTGATGACAAAGTTCGTAACTTCCAGACAAAAACTCTTTCCTTAAAGGTGAAGCAAAAAGATGGCTCCTTGCAAGAGCAACCATTAGTAGTGAAAAGTTCCGTCCACGGGCCAGTGGTAGCCGAGAAAAATGGTAAAGCCGTGGCACTGAGAGTTGCAGGTCTTGACCGACCAGGTGTACTCCAGCAGTGGTGGGATATGGCACGGGCAAAAAACCTTAACCAGTTTGAAAAGACACTCCAGCGCTTGCAATTGCCAATGTTTACGGTGATGTATGCGGATCGAGAAGGGCATATTATGCACCTATTCAACGGTCAAGTTCCAGTACGCTCTAGTGGTGATTTTGCATACTGGGAAGGCATAATCCCAGGAAATACATCTAAAACGTTGTGGACAAAAATTCATCCTTACAAAGATTTACCACGCATAGTTGACCCGGAGAGCGGATGGTTGCAAAATGCAAATGATCCACCTTGGACAACTACATTTCCGGCCGCTATTAAAGCAGATAATTACCCGCCTTACATGGCACCTCGTTTCATGGGTTTCCGCTCCCAACGTTCTGTAAGGATGTTGGCTGAGGATGACAAAATCTCTTTTGATGAAATGGTTGCATACAAGCACTCTACTCGCATGGAACTGGCTGATCGGATTTTGGATGATTTAATTCCGGCTGCACGCAAATATGGTCAGGGTTTAGGACAAAAAGCAGCCAATGTCCTAGAAGCCTGGGATCGGCAAGCCAATGCAGATAGTCGCGGGGCCGTATTATTTGCCTTTTGGGTGCAACAGATGGACTTAGATAAAACGTTTAGTAAACCCTGGAATGAAAATTCTCCACGTACCACACCCGATGGTTTAGCTAATCCTGAAAGTGCAGTTGCAACTCTACAAGCAGTTGCAGCAGAGATAGAAAAGACTTATGGGGCACTTGATGTACCGTGGGGCAAGGTTTTTCGGCTACGATTGGGTGATGTGGATTTGCCTGGTAATGGTGGAGATGGCAGCCTGGGAATTTTTCGGGTACTGAATTCTGCTCCCGCAGAAAATGGGCAGTTCCAAGCCGTTGCAGGTGATTCCTATGTGGCTGCAATTGAATTTTCTAACCCTGTACGAGCAATGGCACTCACCAGCTACGGTAACGCATCTCAACCCGGATCGCCCCACATTAAGGATCAGTTACAGATGTTCGCTAACAAAAAGTTGCGGACTGTGTGGCGCGATCGCTCAGATATTCTTGCCCATCTAGAAGAACGCAAAATATTCTGAGGTTAATAGTCTACTTTTAGCGCTTGCGATCGCCCAAAAACTTCTAAGTGTCTGGGGCGATCGCATGACGGTATATTCTTTATTTGAGTGTAAATAGGTGAGAAGAAACTTGTTCCATTTGTGCAGACTTGCCATAAAAACTATGTTTAGCTTTGCTTGTACAAAGCATCTGTCAGTTGATGTTTTTGATTAAATAGGGATAAAAACGCCAGTAATACAACTCCTATAGTGGCGATCGCAGTTCCCGATGCTTGGGCAAAAATAATCACAATTTGGTAGCGGATAGCATCTGTAGGACTCGCACCAGCCAAAATCTGACCAGTCATCATTCCTGGTAGACTAACTAACCCCATCACCATCATTGAGTTAATTGTGGGAATCATCCCGATTCTTAATGCTTCTTTAATTGGTTGATGTGCAGCTTCCCAACGAGTTGCACCTAAAGTTAATAGTGCTTCTACTTGTTCTCGACGATTAATTAAATCCTCCATAAAACGTTCTAATGTCAGAGATGTACCAGTTAAAGCATTACCCAAAATCATACCTAACAGAGGAATGATATACTGGGGATCATACCAAGGATGTACTTGAATAATGGCGCTAACAGTAAAGCCTGTAACTAAAAATGAACCACAAAAAAGCGAAATAAAATTATTCCAATAAATACTGACAAACCGTCGGCGAGTTCGATTAACACTTGATATACTCGCCATAATCGTCATAGCTAAAGCTAAAGCTATAATTAATATTGGGTTACTAAGAGTAAATACCCATTGTAATAAGTATCCTACCAATAATAATTGCACTACCATGCGTAGTGAAGCAATTAAAAGGCTTTTTGTTAACCCTAAATTCAGAGCAAATGAAAGACCTATATTAATGAGAATAAATAAAGCTGCTAACGCAAGTTGCGTATAACTAATAGAAATATAATTATCTTCCATTATTCGTTAGATTCTAAGTTAATTTGACGATGGGTAATGCGCTGCAATTGCGCCGAATCATGACTAGTCCAAAGATATGCTCGTTGGATGTCTTCTTTTTGCCAAGCTGCAACCAAAGCTTCTAAACAATTGGCTGTAGCGACATCTAATGAGGCGGTAGGTTCATCAAGCAATAACACCAAAGGGGAAAGTTGCAAAGCGCGCAGAAAAGCCACAATTTGAGATTCACCGCCAGAAATTGCACTTACAGGACGTTGTAAAAAATCAGCAGGTTTATGTAAAAGTTGTAAATAATTAAGAATTAGTTCGCGTTTGTAAACTTGATGTCGATGGGCTGCTAAACGATAAACTTGTTGGAGATTATCTTCTACAGTTCCTTCCCAAAGTGCAGGGCGCTGGTGGAGATAAACAACTTGAGAGCGATAATTGGGTGTGTAGTAAGCATCGATAGATTTTCCTTGAAAAAAGATGTATCCTGCTTGTATTGGATCGAGACTAGCGATCATTCTTAGCAGCTGACTTTTACCACAACCGGAAGCACCAACTACAGCAACCCGTTCTCCTGGTAGAAGTTCAAAATTTAAATTTTGCCATAACCATTGATTTTGGATTTTTCTACCTAAGCCTTGTACTGATAAAACTGGAGCGTTAGTAAATGATTCTGAATTGCTTATAGAGCTTTGACTTCGTTGATTTACCATTCAGCTTGTTTGTAGGAGTTTTTTTAATAGACTTGTTAGGAAATAACCCTCTTTTGTCACTATTGATAATGCCAATCTACACGTCGATTAGGGGGCAGATGCTTAAGTAAGTCTTCCTAATTACAGCCATTATCGAGTTGATACAAAAGAATTTCCCACTTTTGGTCTGTTAACTAGAGTACAGCATAGCTGCCACATAAGGCTTTTGCTGTCAATGCACTTCGATAGAATAAAAGATGTCAAATGGGTTCTATAGCAATCCGAGATAAATCGTAAAAAACACGTAGATTTCGTAACAAATTTTTAATGCTACTCTACTTCTACTAGATGACTAACACGATATTGCTTAATTTTTTCCAAGGGTTCATTTTCTCCCGAAGAAAACGCGGTTATTATATAACCACTGACTTCTACCTTGGCTTCATAAGCACCACTTTTACTTCCATCTGGTGTAGTGAAATCAATCCGAACATCTGCCCATTCTTGATTAATTTCATCCTGAGCAATAACTCGACCTGATTTTTGGTATTTGAGCCAATTCCAGCCCGCTTGCATCCATATTTCTCTTTCTACAATTTGCACAAACTTGGATAAACCACCCCATCCCCGATAATAAGGATAAAGTTCTTTTACGGAACCGTCATTCCATATCAATAAATCCAAAATTTCTGGCTGCAAATGACCGTAGTAGCGTCCTTGAGGTAAATCAACTAAGGTAGGCGCAAACTGGTGACCACCAAAATGGCTACATCGCCAAACGCGCAAGTTGCTATTAGTTACAGCACCATACTCAGAACGCAATTTTTTATAAAGAGGATAACCAAATCTGCTACAAGCAGCATCAACGTTACCGTGGTTGCAAACAAGTAATTCTCTAAGATGATTACTTTTTTGCCGATACTGTTCAAAATCTGGTAGCTTTTCTGGTTCTTTTATTAAAGCTAGTGCTAAAGCGCCAATCTCAGCATCGGGTACGAGAAATGCTTGTTTCTCATACTCAGCAAATAATCCTGCTGGTCTATGGTAGTGAAATACATGCTTGTAACCAGGTATAGAGTACTCCTGATCTGGAGCGATCGCCAGTTGCCGAATTGTTCTACCATGTTCCCAAACAAAATTCAATGCGTCCAACACTCCTTGCGGCATTGGTTCGGTTTCAATCCAAATCTCAACTGGCCAGGGTTGTGGAGCTTCAATAATTAAATATTGTTCAACTGCTATGGCAGAGCCGATAGGGTCTTCACCATTAGCTTGGGAAACTTCGGAACAGAAACGGCATTTGTTACGGATCTGGTTGATTACCATATTCAAATTGACCTACACACCATAAAACATTAAAAAGAATCGCCCGTTGCTCATTGTTTCAACAGTCGCTCGGATTTTTATAAATGAGTTTTTGGTATTTTGCACTGCTAAAGTCAGCAAATCATAATTTTAATGGAATTTATTAGTACTAAATTACTTAAAAAGAATTATTGCTAGGTTAACAGTCGTTTTTATAGTATACTGCTTTTGCATAAGTTTCTCAATTAGTTTTGATTAAATTATAACTTTCGGGACAATCCTGGCTAAAATTTGGCGACGTTATGAAAATTGGTCTAGAACAGTTTTGGAATTTATTGATAGACTATCTCAAGCCCCAAAAGGGGCGCGTTGCCAAGTTTGCGATCGCTCTATTAGCTAGTATCGGCTTGCAACTCCTCAACCCGCAAATTCTACGTAATTTCATTGATACAGCTGTAGCAGGCGGTTCAGTGCAAAACTTGTTCTCCGCCGCATTTCTATTTATCGGTGTAGCTTTAGTGATGCAATTAATGTCAATTGTGGCTACATACTACGGTGAAAACGTTGCTTGGACAGCTACTAATGCCTTACGTGCTGATTTAGTTGAACATTGCCTGAAACTCGATTTATCTTTTCACAAAGTTTCAACACCTGGTGAATTAGTGGAACGAGTGGACGGTGATATTCAGAACCTTTCAAAATTTTTCTCGAAATTTAGCGTTTACATCTTAGGCAGTTTGCTACTAATTTTGGGTGTGATTGTGGTGATGTTCGCCGAAGATTGGCGAGCTGGTATAACTATTTCATTTTTCGCCCTCACAGCATTATCTATCCTAATTCGTCTGCGTTCCATTGCCGTTCCTCATTGGGGAAGCTATCGCCAAGTCAATGGAGAGTTTTTCGGATTTTTGGGTGAGCAACTAACAGGCATTGAAGACATAAGAGCAAATGGTGCGAAAACTTATGTTATGCATCGCTTTTACAAAATTCTGCACCGTTGGCTACCAACTTATCACAAAGCACGCTTTGCTGATACTATTCTCTGGACTACAACCAACGGTATATTCACGCTAGGTAATGTCATTGCTTTGGCTGTAGCTCTTTACCTTTGGAATCAAAAAGCGATCACTATCGGAACTGCATATATATTTTTTTACTACACTACTCTTCTTAGCGAACCAATTGAGCAGATTCGCACTCAGTTAGAAGAGCTTCAACAGGCAGAAGCCAGCATTTATCGTATCCAAGACTTATTTCAAGTACAATCACAACTGAGTGCAGGAGGCAAAGAGCGACTTCCTCATGGCGCACTTTCTGTTACATTTGAAAATGTCTCATTTAGCTATAGCGATGTCCAAGGACAAGCCTCCACGAGTCTACGCATCAAAAAGCAAGAGACAAAACCAGAATTGATCCTGCAAGATATATCTTTCCATTTACCGCCCAATCATGTATTGGGACTATTAGGACGTACAGGTAGCGGTAAAAGCACTTTAGCACGCTTGTTGCTGAGATTATATGACGCACAATCAGGCACAATTTGCTTAGGGAATGTACCCATCAACCAGACTCCCTTAACAGATTTACCCAAGCATGTCGGGTTAGTAACTCAGAATGTGCAGTTATTCCAAACCACAGTCCGCAACAATCTCACCTTTTTTAACCAAAATATCAGCGACGAACGCATCTATCAAACCTTAGAGATGCTGGGATTATCTGCATGGCTACATTCATTACCTAAAGACTTAGACACTGAATTAGGGCCTGATAGTAGCGGCTTATCAGCAGGACAGGCGCAATTGTTAGCATTTGCCCGTGTTTTTCTCAAAGACCCTGGCCTAGTAATTTTAGATGAAGCATCCTCACGCCTCGATCCAACAACAGAAAAACTCATTGAAAAAGCTATAGATCAGCTACTAATTGGGCGTACCGGCATCATTATCGCTCACCGATTAGCAACCGTGCAAAGAGCAAATCAAATTCTGATTTTAGACAAAGGTCGAGCAAGCGAATATGGTTTGCGAGAAGAATTAATTCAAAACTCTAATTCGCGCTTTGCTCAGTTACTCAAGACTGGTTTGACAGATTTATTAGTTTAATTCTGGATATGCCAATTTATCTAACATTCTTCTAATAACAAATTACGTAAGCGCAAGCCTTGCCATAGACTATTACAAATTACGAATTATTATGTTGTCAACAAACAAAAAACCACAAGGCTGGAAATTATTATGGAACCTAATTTGCTATCAGCCAAAACTCTATATAATTGACACCTGCTTCTGGATTTTAATTACGGGCTTGCCTGCAATTCCTGGGCTAATTATCCGAGAATTCTTTGATAGCCTAACAGGGAAAGCACAATTTGGGTTAACACCTTTAGCTTGGATTGCATTGTTGTTGGCTTTGAATTTAGGACATGTTGTGACAATATTTGCAGGGCGCTTAACCAAAACTCAGCACCGTTTTACCATGAGTTCGTTGCTGCGACGCAATCTTTTAGAACGTTTGTTAAACAATCCTAATGCTCAACCTATGATTGTTAGCAGTGAGGCGGAAAAAGCTGTATCTCAAGGTGAAATTATTAGTTATTTTCGTGATGATGCTACACAAATAGAAGACAATGTAGCATGGGTATCGGAACTACTTGGTGAAGGAATATTTGCTGTTCTCTGCTTGGTGATTTTATTAAGTGTTAATGTCCAAATGACTTTGTTTGTTTTTCTGCCTTTAGTTGCGATGATCGCAATTATTCAAAAAGCAGAAACTTACATCAAACGATACCGCAAAGCTAGTCGCCAAGCAACAGAAAAGGTGACAGGAATTTTAGGCGAAATGTTTAGTTCGGTGCAAGCGATTAAAGTAGCTGGTGCAGAACAAGATATGTTACATCATTTTCGCACTCTCAACGACAAACGCCGCCAAGTGATGGTGAGAGATAGCTTATTAAATGCCATGTTAGATTCAGTATTTCAAAACATGGTAAATCTAGGGACGGGTTTAATTTTACTGCTAGCTTCTGTGTTAATTCAGAGTCAAACTAGTAAACTGACTGTAGGTGACTTTGCTCTGTTTATTTATAATCTTTCCTTTGTCACTGGCTTTTTCAACTCTTTAGGGAGATTCATGGCATTGTACAAGCAAACCGAAGTCTCCTTTGAACGGATGACAGCTTTGCTTTCTGGTGTGACAGCAGATACTTTGGTCGCCAAAAACCCACTTTATCTGAATAACCTACGCAATCGCAAACAATCACTGCCACCCTTAGAACAACCACAAAGGCAAAAGAGCGATCGCTTACAAGTGTTAACCATATCTAACCTCACTTACCACTATCCTGGTACTAACCAAGGAATAACAGACATAAGCTTTCAGCTAGAGCGCGGTAGTTTGACTGTCATTACTGGTCGCATTGGTTCTGGTAAAACTACACTACTACGAGTTTTATTAGGATTATTACCCAAGCAATCAGGTGCTATTTATTGGAATGGCTGTTTAGTAGAAGACCCTATTAATTTCTTTGTACCACCTCATAGTGCTTATACTCCTCAAATCCCCCAACTCTTTAGTTATAGCCTCAGAGAAAATCTTTTATTGGGTTTAGATAAAGATGATTATGAAATCGAAAAGGCGCTAAAAATGTCTGTGTTTGAGCAAGATTTAGCCGCCATGAATGAAAAAATGGAAACTTTAGTAGGAGCAAAAGGAGTTAGGCTATCTGGTGGACAATTGCAACGTTTAGCAGCTGCTAGAATGTTCGTTCGTAAACCGGAATTGATGGTTTTTGATGACCTTTCTAGTGCATTGGATGTAGAAACAGAATTAGCTTTATGGTCAAGAATATTTAACAATACAAGTGAAGAAGAAAATTGGATACCAACTTGTCTTGTGGTTTCCCATCGGCGTTCTGTTTTACGTCGCGCCGACCAAATCATTCTACTAAAGGCAGGTAAAATAGCAGCGCAAGGAAAGTTAGATCAAATTATTAGCAAAGGTCAAGAGTTAAATTTTTGACTATATCAACTAAGCGATCGCCTCAGGTGTAGGAGGGATGCGTACTAGCAAATGTGATCGCAGTTTCCCAGGTAGTTTCGGCGGTAAAACATACCCATCTTGGCTTTCTTGATAAAGCAGGCTGAATTCCAACAACTCAGTGATATTTTCTTCTGTCAAATCCACAAAATGGTATGTATATTTTTGTGGACAAACAAAGCTAACAGCACAAGAATATTTTTTAACGCAACTCCACAAACATCCCACAGGCTCTATATTGAGAGTGCTGTAAGCAAAATTATTTTTTTGAGTCTCTAGCAGCTTCAGTAAGAGTTGATTTCCCTCGGCGCGATCGTCTGCTTCTTCGTGGTCGAGAACAGCACTACATGATTTACAAACAAATAAACTATGAAATTTCATACTTGAGTACTTTATAAAAAGTATTTAAACAACTATTCAAACACTAAATTGGCGACGTTCGGACTACTTCCGAATAAATCAAGGTGTGTTAATTAGATACTTAAATAAATCATCAATAATTGCATTTGCAGCTAACATACCACTCCCAATCCAGTAACTTGAAACCAAATAAACTTTATTTTCTTTTACAGCTTTTAAATTTTTCCACAGGGGACTTAATTTAAGCTGATCTAATTTGTTTTGCGCTGTTTGATTGCCTTTGACATTATTTTCAGCCGTCCATATAAATATTACATCACCATCTGCTTTTTCGATTAATTCATTACTGATGGACATTTGAATCGGATTATTAAATAAATTTTTTGCTTTTGATGCCGTTAAATTTTGAGATTCTGGACGAGATAATCCAGCATCTTGCAAAACAGTTCCGCAGAAAGAATCACGTAAATAAATGTTGATATTATTAGGATAAACTCGAACTACAGAAATTTTAGCTTAGACAACAATTATTATGAACTCACCATAGCTATCCTTCTTGAACCGGATTCTGAGCGTTGAATATTTACAAAGATGATGACTGAACCATATATTTAAACAAGTCATCAAGTAGCTTATTGACTCCAAAAAAACCGAATGTCCACCATCTATTTACTTGGACTTCATACACTTGATTATTTTGTGCTGCTTTGAGCGTAGTTAAAAGAGGATTTTTGAAAAACGTTTGTGTTAATTGCTGAGTATCATTCATGACAAATAAAATATCTGCATCGTACTTTTTTAATACCTCAATACTCGATACTAAAGTATCTTCCTTTTGGTTTACTAGTGTAGGTATAAGTCTGATACCAATGTCTTGGAAAACTTGATTATAAGTTTCATTATCTGAATATGTAGCGATGAGATTTTCTCCAAAAAGATTAATCACTGATACTTCTATATTTTTTAGACGCTCACCCATTAAATTTTGCAACTTTTTAACTCGTTCATAGTATTGAGCGATGACTTTTTCTGCCTTTTCACTCTCACCTAGTACTTGAGCAATAAAACGGAGATTTTCTTTAAAAGAGTAATTTAGACCCGGTAAATCTACGACAACTGTAGGTGCAATCGCTGATAATTGTTTATAGAAACTTTTCTGGTATTCACGCATCAAAATTAAATCGGGTTTGAGCAAAATAACTCTTTCCAAATTAGGCTGATTTCCATCACCAACTATCTCAATACCAGCTGCTTCTTCATTGGTTACACCACGGAATAAAAATTCGTACTGTGGAAAATAACTTACTGTACCAATTGGTTTGACACCCAGAGATAGAACAGGATCTAAAAGACCAACATCATTTAATACAATAATTCGCTGTGGCTTGACAGGAATTCTTGTTTCACCCAAAGCGTGTTTGACTACGCGTGTAGCTACTGGTAATTGAGAACTAGCTGAGTTATTGTCACCTTGAATTTGCTGATTTGGAAAAAGATAGATATGGCTTACCCAAAGTAAAGCAATAGTAATAATTCCTAGTAAAAACAGTTTGATAGGGAGCTTGATTTTCATACTTTGGCCTCTTTCTTCTTCACACTGTGAATGAAGCAATAGAAAGCCTCTACGCGTCTATAAATATGGCGACAAACGTAGTGGCTCCTATAGTGTTAACTAAAATTCAAACGAAATTGTCCCTATCACCGTAAACGGTGCGCCTGGAATTACTGTATTTCTGCCAAAGTTAAATGACTCAAAATACCTCGTGCCAAACAGGTTTTCGATATTGATGGCGGCTCTCCAGTTATCACGCTTGTAATAAATTGCGGCATCAGTTCGCAGATAGCTAGGTAATGTAAAAGTATCGTCAGAATCAAGGGTAGGGAGATCACCACCTACTCTATCTGAAAGGTAGTACAAACCTAAACCAAAGCCTAAACCTGTCAAATTACCTTGGAGAAATTGATAAGTTGTCCATAAACTAGCTTTGTGTTCCGGTACCTTGGCTACTCTAGAACCAACTCGAAAATCATTGCTTTCAGTAACGATCGCATCTGTATAACCGTAAGCAGCAATAATATTCCACCCAGGTAGAATTTCACCAGCAACATCTAGTTCAATCCCTCTGCTTCTCTGTTCTCCAATTGGCAGACTAAAGCCATCAGGATCATTAGGATTAGCCGTACCAATATTGGTTTTGGTAATTTCGTAAGCTGCTAAAGTTGCTGAAAGTTTATCATTTAAATCTACCTTGACGCCCACTTCATATTGAGTACCGCGTTCAGGCTCCAAAAATGTGTTATCAGCACTTTGAGCAAAATTTGGTGCAAACGAGCGACTATAACTAGCATAGAGTGAAATTGGTTGAATTGGCTGATATACAATACCAATTCGGGGAGTGAAGGCTTCATCGTACTGAATAGTACGTGTTTCAGAGAGCCTATTGAACTGGTTTTGATCCACAGTATCAAAACGCCCACCTATCAGCAGCTTAAAATTGTCTGAAAATGCTATCTGGTCTTGCAAATAGATGCCCAATGTCTCTGTTTTGGAGTTACCATCTCTAACTACATTTGTTAGTTCTGAAAGACCTGGCCTTGAGATAAGGTTGTAAACTGGGTCAAAGATGTTTATAGATGGAGTTAATCCTCCAGGGAGCCGCCTCTGTGAGCCATCACTCTTTTGTCTGGCGAGATCAAGTCCAACTAAAAGTGTGTGTTGGATTGAACCCGTCGTAAATTTACTAACAAGATCTGTTTGTAAAGAGTACCTTTCAGTGTAGTCATCGTTGGATCGAAAGTTACGCGATAATTCACCAGTACCCTCATCGAGGTCTAAAGGTTGAGCGCGGTAATCAAAGCTATCATTTGAAGTGTATCGAAATGCATTGCGGAGTGTTAAATTTTCATTAAAACGATGCTCTAGCCGATAGCCAACATTTACCTCTTCTACTTCGCGCCTATCTCCTGGTTCACCTAAAAATCTGCTAGTGGGAATATCAGCAATCCCTCGACCAAAAGCAACTAAACCTTGGTCAAATGTGCGCTCATCTTTAAGATAATCTACATTAACTAATAAGTTAGTTTTATCACTAAGCTTTAAGTCAAATATAGGTCCAAAGAAGGAACGCTCACTATCTACAAAATCTCGGAAACTACTACCATTCTCGTAAGCAACATTCAGTCGATATAGTAATGATTTATCTGGGTTGAGTGGGCCGGAAATATCAATACTAGGACGATAGTAACTAAAGTTGCCCGCAGAGAAATCAGCCGAATAATAGGGCGTACTCAGAGGTCTTTTCGTGACTAAGTTAATGATTCCTCCTGGTTCAGCATTGCCATATAACACAGAAGCAGGCCCTTTGAGGACTTCTATCTGCTCAATATTGGCAAGTTCTCGCAATGTATCGCCAGGTTCTCTAAAACCATCTCGAAAAGTTGAATTAAAATCAAAGCCTCTAATATTGAAATTATCAACTGTTCCTGCAAAAGAATCGCCTTCTACAATACCACTAACATTACGTATTGCGTCTGTGAGCCTAGTAATTTGTTGGTCTTTTAAAACCTGTCTAGGAATTACCTGAATCGATTGGGGAATATCACGAATTGGGGTATCGGTTCTAGTGGCCCCTGATGCTTCTGGTACACGATATCTATCTTGTTCACCTGTCACAACCAATTCAATTGGTTCTTCATTCTCAGGTGTCTCGGCTGTAGGTGGTTCTGAAGGCGTTTCAGTTGTTGGTTGTTCTGTTGACGGTGTTGGTTGGGTTTGGGGAGTCTCACTGGTTGGTTGTTCTGCTGGTGGTATTTGGCTAGTGGATATAGTTGGTATCACCCCAAAAATTAAGCCTTCATTATCATCAAATAGCTCTACTTTTGGCGCACTTGCTTTACCCGTTACAGTTACCCGAATTGTATTCGCATCTAAGTTGCTTACAGTAACTGCTGTAATTCCTGTAAATGGGTTTTCTTGACTGAATACCTCACCAGTCGATAAACGCAATTGAGCGTTGGGGATATCTGCAATAAAATTATTCCCCTCACTTTTGCTGAGAGGTTGCAACTGTTCCCCTTGAGCCGTTTCTAAAATTATCTCCAGTTGTTTATCGACTGAGTTGAGTCTGACTCCGGTAACTTGTACAACTACCGATGCTTGAACTAGCTTTTGAGTGCTTTTGGTTCTGTGTTTTAATGCTCTTTTTGCGAGGCTATAGGGTTGATTTGCAGTTTGTTTAGAAATCGCCTCTTGATCGTTAGAAGTTGTTTCTTGCTGTTTTTTAGGAAGTTGTACTTCTTCACCCCAAGCGGAAGTTGCTAACAATAAAGCAAATGAGCCTGTCAGTAACAGGCTTTTAAGTAACAGCACTGGTTTCATCTATTTCCTCACACATGGTTAATAAGCTGTTAACACCCTGATATAATTGATTTTCTAGATGCTTACTAAAATTTATTAGCACTA
Source organism: Nostoc sp. LEGE 12447 (assembly GCF_015206985.1). Lineage (NCBI taxonomy): Bacteria > Bacillati > Cyanobacteriota > Cyanophyceae > Nostocales > Nostocaceae > Nostoc > Nostoc sp. LEGE 12447. The sequence goes on from NZ_JADEXT010000036.1 coordinate 55,653, forward strand.
GTCTTATCAAGATTAGACTATTACATTATCAAAAAGTAGTTAAAAGAGATATATTTTTTTGAGTACTTATGTCAATAAACCTAGATAAGCTAATATACGTATTCTAGCTAATCTTAAGTGTATTACTATACTGCGCTTTCTATATATTAGGACAAAATATTTACATTAATGATTTTAGAGGTAATTCAAAGTTTTGATGGATCTTATCGTGCCGTGCTATGGCTAGCAAAGCAATTGATTGGTCAAAAGCAAGTATAAGGCATCTATCTGAAGAATGATGTTTTACGAAAAAGAGGGAGTAACTAGGATAAAAATTTAATAGAACTCTGTGAAAATAAAAATTAAAAGAGAATCATTTGCGTTAATGTGATATAGATAATATTGAGAATAAATTGCAAGACTGTGTGTAAGATTCTTATTTATGAACTCTAGCGATCGCTAAACTTGCCCATTACCCAAGACTGTGCGTGAATCTGACTTTGGTCAAGAAGTCTACAAACCTCTAGTACAGTTTTCAGCTAAACCGCTTATGACAGTTACATTCCAGAATTAGGTGTGCATCTCAATGCCTGAACATCAGAATACTCAAAGCAGTAATGCCTTTGAAGGCATTTGCGAATTTTCTACTGTTGTTGAACTTTTACGTTATAGAAGTAGCCGCCAGGCTAAACAACTGAGTTACACATTCTTGTCTGATGGGGAAACAGAAAGCGATCGCCTGACCTATCAAGAGCTAGATAGATGTAGCCGAGCGATCGCATCTCAACTGCAAAGCTTAGGTTTAAGTGGAGAGCGTGCGTTACTACTTTATCCCCCAGGTTTAGAATATCTTGCCGCCTTTTTCGGGTGTCTGTATGCCGATGTAGTAGCAGTTCCGGCTTATCCACCACGCAACCAACGCAACACCCCCAGAATTTTAGCGATTCTAGAAGATGCACAAGCCGCAATAATCCTAACGACAAGTGGCATTTTGTCTCAGGTACAATCTTTGTTTGCCGATAAATTTGATATAGATCATATTCATTGGCTAGCCACTGACAACCTCACTCCTGGTATAGAAGAGGGTTGGCAAAAGCCTCTGATCAATACAGACACACTGGCATTTTTGCAATACACATCTGGCTCTACCGGCACACCCAAAGGTGTAATGCTCAGTCATGGCAACCTACTACATAATGCTGTCGTGACTCGCCAATACATGGAACATTCTTCCAGCAGTAAGTTTGTCACTTGGCTACCTGTTTATCATGACATGGGTCTGATTGGCGGAGTGCTGCAACCTCTTTACGGCGGTTTTCCTTGTATCATGATGCCGCCTGCTGCTTTCCTCCAACGTCCCTATCGATGGTTAGAAGCAATTTCTCGTTATAGAGGGACTACTAGTGGCGCTCCCAACTTCGCTTATGAACTTTGTATTGAAAAAATTACCCCAGAACAACGTTCAACCCTAGATTTAAGTAGTTGGAATGTTGCTTTTAATGGCGCTGAACCAATTCGTCAGGAGACTCTAGAGAGGTTTGCAACTACCTTCGCTGAATGCGGTTTTCGTCCAGAAGCCTTTTACCCATGCTATGGCATGGCAGAAGCTACATTAATGGTAACTGGTAGTGTCAAAAATGCTTTAGTAACAACGAAGACTTTACAAAAAACTGCTTTAGAAAGCAATCATATAATTGATGCAGCTACCAATGAAGAAAATTCAATAGCATTAGTTAGTTGTGGTCAAGTTGTACCACAACAGCATATTGTAATTGCTAATCCAGAAACTTTAACTCGCTGTGATCCCGATGAAGTTGGAGAAATCTGGGTATCAGGCCCGAGTATTGGTCATGGTTACTGGAACCGACCAGAAGAAACAGAGCAAACTTTCCACGCTTACCTCCAAGACACGGGAGTTAACGGAGCGTCAGGGCCATTTTTACGAACTGGAGATTTAGGCTTTCTGCATAATGGCGAACTCTTTATTACTGGACGAGCTAAAGATTTAATTATCATCAGGGGACGTAATCTCTACCCACAAGATATTGAGTTAACCGCAGAACGAAGCCATAAAACATTACGCGCAACAAGTGTTGCAGCCTTCGCAGTAGAGGTAGAAAAAGAAGAACGTTTGGTAATTATACAAGAATTAGAGTTTCGTGCAAAACCTAATATAGATGAAGTTACGGCTGCTATTCGCCAAGCAATTACAGAAGAACATGAAGTACAAGTTTACGCAGTTGTTTTAATCAAAGCCGGCACTATTCCCAAAACTTCCAGTGGTAAAATTCAACGTCGGGCTACTAAAGTAGGATTTTTAGCAGGTACATTAGAGGTTGTTGGTAGTAGTATTTTGGAAATTGCCCAGACAACGGCAACAGAAGATTGTCTGACACGCACAGAATTACTAGCAGTAGAATCAGAACAACAACAGCAGTTATTAAACTCTTATTTACATAAATTAGTAGCACGGGTACTGAGGATAACGCCTTCCCAGATAGACCTAAACCAACCTTTGAGTAGCTTGGGTTTAGACTCCCTCAAAGTTTTCGAGTTAAAAAATCGGATAGAGGTCGATTTTGGAGTACTGATATCTGTAGCAGACTTCTTTGATGGTGCTGGTATTGCTGAGTTAACAATGCAAATACTAGACCAAGTTAATAGTAATTTGACTAGTACGTATCTGCCCATCTCTAAAGTCGAGACAGCCGCTAACCAACATCCACTTACTTTTACTCAACAGCAGTTGTGGTTTATTAACCAACTCCAACCTGGGACAGCTACATATAATATTCCGGTAGCTATTCATCTGGCAGGAAAGTTGAATGTCTCTGAATTGGTTCGTAGCTTTAACGAAATTATTCAAAGACACGACATTTTACGAACTAGCTTTGAGGTAGTGGATGGTGAACCCATTCAAAAAGTTGCAGATGCGATTGCGCTTAACGCACGCTCCGCGATCGCATTCAGTTTACCAGAAGTTGATTTGTGTGATTTAGCTGACGAGCAGCAGCAGACTGAAGTACAAAAGTTATCTCAGCAAGAGGCTCAGTTATCTTTTGATTTAGGACAAGCACCCTTGTTGCGGGCGAAACTGCTGCACTTGCAAGCAGAATCGATTTTACTTATAAATTTGCATCATTTGGTTGGTGATGGTTGGTCAATCAAGGTACTAGTTCAAGAATTATCTACGATTTATCAAGCTTTTTGTGCTGGTAAATCCTCGCAACTACCTCAGCTTGCTGTACAGTACACAGATTTTGTGTATTGGCAGCGAAACTGGTTGCAAGGTGAAGTTATAGAAAAGCATTTAGCTTATTGGAAACAGCAGTTAGGCGGAAATCTGCCTGTATTGCAACTACCTACTGACCGCTCCAGACCGCCAATACAGACTTTTCATGGAGCGCAGCAGAAGTTTATATTGTCTACGACATTAACTGAGTCAATCAAACAGTTAAGCCAACAGGAGGGTGCAACCTTATTTATGACCTTGTTAGCGGCTTTTCAAACTTTGCTTTACCGCTACACAGGTCAAGAAGATATTCTTGTTGGTTCACCAATAGCCAACCGCAACCGTGCAGAACTAGAACAACTAATTGGATGTTTTGTCAATACTTTAGTATTACGTACTAATTTAGAAGGAAATCCCACCTTTACAGAATTGTTGGGACGAGTGCGAAAGGTAGCAGTTGAGGCTTATAGTCATCAAGATTTACCTTTTGAGAAGCTAGTAGAAGCATTACAGCCAAATCGGGATTTGAGCTATAATCCAGTTTTCCAGGTGATGTTTGTGCTTCAGAATACTGCATCAAATAGTATCTGGAAAACAGAGGAACTTGAGACAAGAACAGCCAAGTTTGATGTCCTACTATCAATCATTGATAGTGAAGAAGGATTGACAGGGAGGCTAGAATACAACACCGATTTATTTAATGCAGAGACTATAGCTAGGATGGTAGGGCATTTCCAAACCTTGCTAGAGGGTGTAGTTAGTGATCCCAATCAAGGTATTTCTAAGTTATCAATATTGACACCTGTTGAACGTCAAACACTACTGGTTGACTGGAACAACACTCAGGTTGATTATCCTCAAGAAGCTTGCATCCATAACTTATTTGAGGTACAGGCAGAAAAAACACCAGATGCGATCGCTCTCATTTTTGCTAACCAAGAACTTACCTATCGAGAGTTAAACAATCGAGCCAATCAACTAGCGCACTACTTACAAAATTTAGGAGTAAAACCAGATACCTTTGTTGGTATCTGTATGGAACGATCTATCGAAATGGTAGTAGGGATATTAGCAATTATGAAAGCAGACGGTGCGTATGTACCGCTAGATCCTACCTATCCTAAAGAGCGTTTGGCGTTCATGTTAGAAGATGCTCAACTATCATTGTTGCTAGTGCAACCACATCTAATTGATGAACTACCAACACATCAAGCCAAAGTAATAACTATAGATGCTGATGGTGCAGCATTTGCTGACTACAGCCAAGCTAACCCAGATAGTAGTTTACAACTAGAAAACATCGCTTATGTAATTTATACTTCTGGCTCTACAGGAAAACCCAAAGGAGCGATTAACACTCATCAGGGTTTATGCAACCGCTTACTGTGGATGCAAGATACTTACCAATTAAAAGAATGCGATAAAGTTTTACAAAAAACACCTTTCAGTTTTGATGTCTCTGTTTGGGAATTCTTTTGGCCTCTATTTACTGGTGCAACTTTAGTCGTAGCTAAACCGGGTGGCCATCAAGATGCAAGTTATTTAGTCGAACTCATTGCCCAACAGCAAATTACGACATTGCACTTTGTACCTTCAATGCTGCAAGTGTTTTTAGAGGAACCAGGACTAGAGAATTGTTATAGTATCAAACGTGTAATTTGTAGTGGTGAAGCACTACTTTTGGAACTGCAACAACGCTTCTTTGAGCGGTTGAACTCAGAATTACACAATCTTTACGGACCAACAGAAGCTGCTATTGATGTTACGGCTTGGTGCTGCCAAGCTAACAACAATGAAAGATTTGTTCCTATAGGTCGCCCCATTTCCAACATACAGATATATATATTAGATAAACAATTCCAACCTGTTCCAATTGGCATTTCGGGTGAATTGTATATTGGTGGCGTGGGTTTGGCGCGAGGGTATTGGAATAGACCTGAATTAACTAACGAAAAGTTTATTTCTAGTCCGTTTGACTCAAAAAAATACCTTTACAAAACAGGAGATTTAGCGCGTTATCGTGCTGATGGAACAATTGAGTTTTTGGGAAGAATTGACCATCAAGTTAAACTGCGCGGTTTTCGGATTGAACTAGGAGAAATCGAGACGGTTATAGCACAACATTCTAATGTGCGAGAAACGGTAGTCATTGCTAATGAAAATCGTCTGAGTGCTTATGTAGTTCCTACAGCAACATTTTCTGTAAATGAATTACGGCTTTTTCTTAAAGAAAAATTGCCTGAATATATGCTTCCTTCTGCCTTTATAGTGTTAGAAGTATTACCTCTGACTCCCAATGGCAAAGTAGACCGTCGTGCTTTACCTGCACCAGATAATTTGCGCCCAGAATTAGCAAATAGATATCAAGCTCCTCAGTCTGAGGTAGAAAAATCAATAGCTAGGGTTTGGAAACAGGTATTACAGATAGAAAAAGTGGGTGTTTATGATAATTTCTTTGACCTTGGTGGGCATTCTTTGCTAGTGGTACAGGTAAACAATAAACTCAGAGAAATTTTGCACCGAGATTTATCAGTTGTAGAAATTTTTCAAAATCCAACTATTAAGTCGTTGGCAAAACATTTAGATAAAAAAACGAATGATGTTTCTGCCTTACAGTCAATGCGTGGCCGCACTCAGAAGCGAAGAGAGGCTATAAATAAACAACAACAATTCATTAGGAAGCAGAAACAAAAGCATTAGCTTGTAGCAAATATTTAAAGATTGTACGAGACAAAGTATGAAGATTAAAATTGTTGCTTGGGGTGGGCATGGAGACCTCAGACCTTATGTCGCTCTAGCCTTAGAATTACACAAAGCAGGCCATAAAGTAGACCTTGCGACTCTGGCTGATGAGAAAGAATTTGTTACCAGCTTTGGGGTTAACTGCATTCCAATGGAATGGAATTCAGATGACAGAGTATTTTTAACGTATCCACCTTTTAACACGATAGGTTTGCACAGCAATCAAGTGCGATCACTTCCAGATGGATTACTATCTGAAGTATGGCGTGTTTGCCAAAATGCAGAAGCAATTATTTTTAACGGCCCTTCTTATCCATGCTTGTATATTGCCGAGAAATTAGGTATACCTTGCTTTGCCTCTGCAACTCAACCCCACCATCAAACAAGAGCTTTTCCTCATCCATTTGTTACTAATGGCAAGCCTTTAGGAAAAGTTTATAATTGGCTGAGTTATCCATTCTTTGACCAACTTTTCTGGCAGTCAGTTTGCCAACCAGTCAACCAATGGCGGCAGGAAACATTGAATTTACGTCCTCTGACTTTTAGAGAAGGTATAGTACGTAGAATGCAACAGCAGAAAATACCCTTTCTCTACAGTTATAGTCCTACTTTTTTGCCTAAACCATCTGACTGGAATGATGATTTAATTCATGTAACCGGCTATTGGTTTTTAGATACTTCTGAGGATTGGCAACCGCCTACTAACCTGATTAATTTTTTGTCTACCGGAACGCCTCCAGTATATATTAGTAATATTTGGCATCATGAAAAATTAGGCAAAAGTCTAGCACTGGAAGTTGCTAAACTAACAGGTCAACGAATAATTATACAGGATTTAGATGATGAAGAACACGATGTAAAATCAACAGATGATGTATTTTATATCAAGGGAATGATACCTCATGAGTGGTTATTCCCAAAAATGGCAGCAGTTGTACATCATGGTGGTTGTGGAACGACAATGAGTTGTTTACGTGCTGGTGTACCTATGATTATTACTCCGTTCAGAGTTACCGCAGAACACTATTTTTGGGCGCTTCAAGTATCACAGTCTGGCTTAGGTATTTCTGTATTTCCACAGCAAGAACAATTATCACCCGAAAGTTTAGCAGCAGCAATTAAAACTGTTACTAATGATAAAAATATGCGAATTAAAGCAACTGAGATAGGCAAACGAGTTCAAGCAGAAAATGGTGTACAGCGAGCAGTTGAAGCTTTTCATCAACATTTATTTGCTATCTAATTTCAACCAGGATCTATTGACGAAATTAACTCTGCTAAAAAAATGAAAATTAATCTTTCAGAACAAACATCTCTTTTAGAAGGAACTCAATATCTAGCTCAAGAGAAATATATTGAAGCAATTGCTTTTTATCAGCAAAGCATTGAGGCAGACCCTACCACTATTTCTAATTCCTGGTACTTATGCCTGGCTTTACTCCTTGACGGGCAAGAATCACAGGCTTTGTCTATCTGGTCATCAGTTCTAGAACAGGCTCTTATAGAGCAAGTTGATACTTGGACAAAAGGGTTAGTGGAAGTACTAACGAAAGAAGCCATAAGTCGTGAAGCAGCCTCTGACTTTCAATTAGCTCATGAAATGCGTCAGTATGCTAGTGTAGCCTACAACCTGGCACGGCTTGTAATATGGAAAAGAGTGAAAGGATATAAGTTTTCAACTACGTGGTTTATTCAAGCTCTCTCAATCTGGGAACAGCATTTAATATCTTTAGCTAACAAGCCTAGTATAAATATTTTAGAAATAGGTAGTTGGGAAGGTATGTCTGCATGTTGGCTATTAGATAATATTCTCACTCATGAATCCTCAACACTTACCTGTATAGATACCTTTGAGGGAAGCATTGAACACAAAGTGGAATATGAAGATAGCTATATAAATTCTATCGAAGAAAAATTTGATTTCAATATTTCCCAAACAGGAGTACCAGAGAAAGTTAGAAAAATTGTTGGTAATTCGCAAGATGTATTGCGAACACTACCTATTAATCATTATGACATGATTTACATTGATGGTTCTCATATAGCCAGCGATGTCCTTGTGGATGCTGTTTTAAGCTGGGGGCTTGTTAAAGTCGGAGGTATTATTGTTTTTGATGACTATAATTTTTCATTTAACGATATTGTAGAGGCATCACATAACACAAAAATTGGTATAGATGCTTTTCTAACGGTTTTTTATACAAAAATTAAGATTATTTATCAAGGCGAGCAAATTCTAATTAAAAAAATTTGTCCCTAGAGTAATGCTAGAAGAAACATATACCTTTCAATATTAAGTCTCTTTGATATTAAATGTTATGTTTTTCAAAAATACTATTAACATTATCTGTCTTTGATGTCGCACAATAACAAGACCAATAATGAGTACAGAAGCACAAGAATTAGATCAAGGTATAGCAATAATTGGTATGGCAGGACGTTTTCCTGAAGCCAAAAATATTGCAGAGTTTTGGCAAAATTTATGTGATGGAGTTGAGGCAATTTCTCAGTTCAGTGATGAAGAATTGATTGCGGCTGGAGTATATCCATCATTATTAAAGAATCCTAACTATAAAAAAGCTGGCGCTGTATTAGACGATACAGATTTATTTGATGCTGGTTTCTTTGGCTTTAATCCTAAAGAAGCAGAAATGACTGATCCCCAACATAGATTATTTTTAGAATGTGCTTGGGAAGCATTAGAAAATGCTGGTTATGATGCTCAAAGATGCGAAAGCAAGATTGGAGTTTATGCAGGTGCTAGTTTAAATAACTATTTGCCATTTAAGTTAAATATTGACCAACTTGGTTCAGCGCATAGTTTTCAAAAGCTAATTGGAAATGATAAAGATTTTTTGTCTACTCGCGTTTCCTACAAATTAAATCTGACTGGGCCGAGTCTTACTATACAAACGGCTTGTTCTACTTCCTTGGTCGCCACCGCTTTAGCTTGCCAAAGCTTACTCAATTATCAATGTGATATGGCTTTGGCTGGTGGGGCTTCAATTCGTGTACCCCAAAAAACAGGGTATTTACATCAAGAAGGGGGAATTTTATCACCTGATGGTCATTGTCGTGCCTTTGATGCCAAAGCAAAAGGGACAATTATTGGTAATGGTGTAGGAGTAGTGCTGTTAAAGCGGTTATCGGATGCGATCGCAGACGGCGATCACATTTATGCTGTAATTAAAGGTAGTGCCATCAATAACGATGGTTCTGGTAAAGTGGGCTACACTGCGCCTAGTGTCAACGGGCAAGCAGAAGCGATCGCAGAAGCAATAGCCCTGGCTGATATTGAAGCTGAAACAATCAGCTATATCGAAACTCATGGTACAGGAACAGCTTTAGGCGATCCCATCGAAATCTCTGCGTTGACAAATGCTTTTCGTGCTGATACTGAGAAAAAAGGTTTTTGTGCGATCGGTTCTGTCAAAACAAATATCGGACATTTAGACGCAGCTGCTGGTGTGACAGGTTTAATTAAAACCGCTTTGGCTTTACAACATAAACTAATTCCTCCCAGCTTAAATTTTGAGCAGCCTAATCCAGAAATTGATTTTGCTAATAGTCCTTTCTACGTCAATACAAAGCTGACTGAATGGAGTGCAACTTCTACACCGCGCCGTGCTGGAGTTAGTTCTCTAGGTATTGGTGGAACTAATGCTCATGTCATTCTAGAAGAAGCTCCTTTTGTGACGAGAGTGGAGAAGCAAAAGAGAGATTATCAGTTGTTAGTACTTTCAGCGAAAACTGATTCGGCTTTAGAAACCGCTACTAAGAATCTTACTCAACACCTCAGACAGTATCCTGATGTGAATTTGGCAGATGTAGCTTACACATTGCAAGTAGGGCGTGGGGTATTTGATTATCGCCGTGTTGTGGTTTGTCAAAGTACTCTAGAAGCAATAAACACCTTAGAAACTATCGATCCTCAACAAGTTTTAACTCACTTTCAAGAGCCAACTCAACGCTCTATTACCTTCATGTTCCCTGGACAGGGCGCTCAGTATGTGGGAATGGGTAAAGAACTTTACCAGACTGAACCTATATTCCGCGAACAGGTGGATCATTGTTGTTTGCTACTCGAACCGAATTTAGGGTTAGATTTACGTTCAGTTATTTATCCACACGAGTCTGAAAAACAAGTACCAGAACAACTCAAGCAGACATCCTTAGCACAACCAGCATTGTTTGTAATTGAGTATGCTTTGGCTCAACTGTGGATGTCTTGGGGTATCTCACCGCAAGCGATGATTGGCCACAGTATTGGGGAATATGTAGCCGCTTGTCTTGCTGGGGTGATGTCGTTGGAGGATGCGTTAACTTTGGTTGCTGTGCGCGGGCGACTGATGCAGCAAATGCCTATGGGTGCAATGCTTTCTGTTTCCGCATCAGCAGCAGAGGTTAAAACTTTCCTCAACGAAGATTTAGCTTTAGCCGCTAGTAATGCACCTTCATTGTGTGTGGTTTCTGGAAGCTATGATGCAGTAGACAAGATTGCTGAAAAGCTGACAAGTAAGGGGATAGAGTGTCGCAGTTTGCATACTTCTCATGCTTTTCACTCTTCAATGATGGAACCGATGTTAGAACCATTTATAGCGGAGCTGAAAAAAGTCAAACTCAATCCTCCTCAAATTCCCTTTATTTCTAATTTGACGGGTACTTGGATTTCAGCGCCAGAAGCAACATCTCCAGATTATTGGGCGCAGCATTTACGTCAAACAGTACAGTTTTCAGATGGTTTATCAGTCTTGCTGCAAGAAAGCGAACAGCTAGACTGTGCCCCAAGCGATCGCATACTCTTAGAAGTAGGGCCAGGAAGAAGTTTGTGTACTCTTGTCAAACAACACGCCCAACAAGCCACCGGACAAGTTGTATTACCTTCCTTACGTCATCCCCAAGATGAAAAATCAGATGTTAATTTATTACTTAACATTTTAGGGCGGCTCTGGCTAGCAGGAGTTGAGATAAATTGGTCTGGTTTTTATACCCATGAACAGCGTTACCGCGTACCTTTACCTACTTATCCATTTGAACGTCAGCGTTATTGGATTGAACCAGAAATACAAACTCAAGTATCTGATAAAGTTGAAAGCAAGCAGGGTAAAAAATCTAACATTAGTGACTGGTTTTATATTCCTTCTTGGAAACGAGTTCCCCTCGTCAAAACAAAAGATATTACCTCTGGTTATTCTCTAATTTTTGTAGATGAATATGGTGTAGGTTCACAACTTTCTCAACGATTACAACAACTTGGGCAAAAGGTAATTACTGTCAAAATAGGAGAAAAATTTGCTCAAATTGATAGCAATACATACGCTATCAATCCGGCTCAAGCGGATGATTATCAGAACTTACTACAACAGTTACGGGAACAAGAAAAAACTCCCGATAAAATTACCCACTTATGGAGTTTTACCCAATCACAAACTTTATCTTGGGAAACAACCCAAAATTTAGGTTTCTACAGTCTTATTTACCTAGCACAAGCGATTGGACAACAACAGATAAGTGATGCGATTCAACTTTGTGTTATTGCTAATCATCTGTACGACATAGGAGGAAATGAAGAATTATATCCTGAAAAAACAACCATAATAGGCGCGTGCAAAGTAATTCCTCAAGAATATCAGAATATCAGTTGTCGTCTGGTTGATATTTTCCTGCCTACATCAACAAGCGAAGATTTTCTAGAGCAGTTATTGGCAGAATTAACAGCAGACTCAGAAGATTCAATAATTGCTTACCGGAATAATTACCGTTGGGTACAAACATTTGAGCCTGTTGCATTAGAAGCCGCTACTAAAGATAAAATTCGCTTGCGCCAAAAAGGAGTATACCTAATTACAGGTGGAATGGGAGGTATCGGTTTAGTTTTAGCTGAATATTTGGCAAAAACTGTACAAGCAAAACTGATTTTATTAGGACGTTCTCTTCAATGTGAAAACGAGAAAATCAAACAATTAGAAGCATTCGGTGCAGAAGTATTTGTACTGGCTGCTGATGTGACGAATGAAGAACAGATGCAGAGTGCGATCGCGCAATCTTTAAAACGTTTTGGTACAATTAATGGTGTCATCCATAGTGCTGGTATTGCTGGTGCAGGGATGATTCAACTAAAAATACCAGAGACTGCCGAAAAAGTTTTTGCACCCAAAATTCAAGGAACAGTAATTCTAAATAATGTTCTCAAACACATCAATTTAGACTTGTTAGTTCTTTGTTCCTCCTTAAGTTCAATTCAAGGTGGATTTGGGCAAGTAGATTATTGTGCTGCTAATAGTTTCTTAGATGCCTTTGCTCATTGGAATACAGCAGCAAATAACAGATTTACAGTTGCTATTAACTGGGACGCTTGGCAACAAGTTGGGATGGCAGTTAATACTAGTGTTCCTGATGAAATCAAAAACTGGCGTGAAGAAAGTTTAAAAAATGCTATCCTGCCAGTAGAAGGAGCAGATTGCTTTAGACGGATTTTAGCAACCTCTTTACCTCAAGTTATAGTTTCTACGCAAGATTTACAGGTAGGAATTGAGCAAATCAATCAATTAGCTTTATCTTTATCATTAGCTCAAAAGCCAGTAAATTCTTGTCAAGTATCTGCCAGTAGACATTCACGAACTCTCCAAGAAAATACTTATATAGCTCCTAGCAATGAAATTGAAGAAACTATTGCCAATATCTGGGAAGAACTCATTGGAATTGAAAAAGTAGGGACTCATGATAACTTCTTTGAATTAGGTGGACATTCTTTACTGGCAGTCCAAACTATTTCTCGTATCCGAGAAGCTTTTCAAGTCGAATTACCACTACGTACTCTTCTCTTTGATGCGCCAACAGTTAGGGAATTAGCTAATGTCATCCTCGAAAAACAACCACAATCAGAAGAACTTGATGAAATCGCAAAACTATTAGCAGAAGTAGAAAATCTCTCCATTGAAGAACTCCAAAGACAAATAGCCCAAGAATCGCCAGTTAGTTAAATAAACTTTAAATTTTGTATCTCCTTCTTTGCGCGAAACTTTCATAAAAATATGGAATTCAGCATACTCTACTTTTCCGGCGATGGCTCAACAACCGAATCAGAGAAATATAAACTCTTGATAGAAACAGCTAAACTAGCCGATAAACATGAATTTTCAGCAGTATGGACTCCCGAACGCCATTTTCATCCTTTCGGGGGTTTGTATCCCAATCCATCGGTAATTAGTGCAGCCTTAGCAATGGTGACAGAGAAAATTAAACTCAGATCAGGCAGTATTGTGATGCCATTACAACATCCTGTTAGAGTAGCCGAAGAATGGGCTGTAGTTGATAATTTATCTGGTGGTAGAGTTGGACTTTCTTTTGCACCAGGTTGGCACGCTGATGATTTTTTATTACGTCCAGAAAATTACGCTGAACGTAAAGAAGTTATGTGGCGTGACATCGAAATTTTACAAAAACTCTGGCACGGTGAAGAAATTGAATTTATTAATGGCTCAGGCAATAAAGTTCAGATAAAAACATTTCCCCGTCCTATACAATCTCAAGTACCTATATGGATTACTTGCCAAGCTGACAGTACGTTTATTGGTGCAGGTAAAATAGGCGCTAATGTTTTAACCTCTTTGTTGTATGCCACTATTGATGATTTAGCTCAACAAATATCTCTTTATCGTCGTACTTTGGCTCAACATGGTCATGATCCAAAAAGTTGCAAAGTGTCTTTGATGATGCATACTTATATAGGAGATAATGAACAATTAGTTAAGCAACAAGTAAAACAGCCTTTTTGTAATTATCTTAAAACTCATTTTGGCTTAGTTGAAAACTTAGCTAAACGCATCAATTTTCAATTTAATCCTGAAAATTTTACCGAAGAAGATCGACAACAGCTTTTAGAGTTTGCTTTTGAGCGCTATTTCCAACAAGGTAGAGTTTTAATTGGTACGCCAGAAAGTTGTCGTCAAACAATTGCACGTCTGAAAGAAATTGGCGTAGATGAAATAGCTTGTCTAGTTGATTTTGGCCTTGATTTTGATACAGTGATGACAAGCTTAAATAAGCTAACAGACTTTAAGCAAAACTATCAGATAAAAAAACAGATAAGTAAATATTCAACTTTAAGTTTATTTGGGTGATTAGTTGTGAAAGATATTAATGAAAGAATTGCCGCTTTATCTCCCGAACAAAGAGCATTGTTTGAAATGCGGCTAAAACAGAAAAACTTACAAGTTAAAAAATCAACATCAATTTTTAAAAGAACAGCATCAGATATTTTATATTTATCATTAACTCAAGAAAGGTTGTGGCTGCTTCATCAGTTACAACCAGATACACCTTTATATAATGAATCTAGTCTATTGCATCTTACAGGTATTCTCAACACTCCAGCTTTAGAAAAAAGTATTAATGAAATTATTAAAAGGCATGAAATTCTCCGCACTAGCTTTCAAATTGTAGATGAGCAAACTTTACAATTAATTGCTCCCAAACTCACATTTACGCTGACAACTATAGAATTAGGCACATACTCAGAAGCGAAAGTCAACCAAATTGTTACAGAAAAAGCTCGGCAAGCTTTTGACCTGGCTCAAGCGCCACTGCTTCGAGGTACGCTAATTCGTCTGAGTGAGCAAGAACATATTCTCTTATTGACCAAGCATCACATTATTTCTGATGGTTGGTCATGGCAAATCTTTTTTCGAGAGTTAGCAGCACTATACCAAGGCTTCTGTCAAGATAATTCAGCAAACTTGCCAGAGTTACCAATTCAGTATGCAGACTTTGCACTGTGGCAAAGACAATATTTAAATGATAAATCGCACCATCTGACATACTGGAAGCAACAACTTAAAGATGCGCCGCCAATTCTCAACTTACCAACAGATCATCCCCGCCCTGCACAACAAAGCTTTCAAGGTGCGCGTGCAACTATTATAATTCCGCAAGCGATCGCAGATGCACTCCAATCTTTCAGTCAACAGGAAGGCGTTACCCTGTTTATGGTATTACTTGCTGCGTTTAAAACCTTGCTTTACCGTTACACAGGGCAAACAGACTTATTAGTTGGGACTCCTGTTGCAAACCGCACCCACAGCGAAATTGAAAATTTACTCGGATGCTTCGTTAACACTTTAGTTCTCCGAACTGATGTATCTGGAGAACCAAGTTTTAGAGAGTTGGTGAAACGAGTACGCGACACAGCCTTAGCTGCTTACACTCATCAAGACTTTCCCTTTGAACAGCTAGTCAAAGAACTACAACCGGAACGGACATTAAGCCACACTCCTCTGTTTCAGGTGATGTTTGTCTTCCAAGATGCGCCAATATTAGCCCTACAACTGCCGAATTTAACCTTGGCTCCTTTAATGATAGACAACGGGACTGCCAAGTTTGATTTGACTTTGTATGTAGAAGATACCAAGCAAGGGCTAATAGGATTTTTGGAGTACAACAGCGAGTTGTTCCATGCTGACACCATTAACAGGATGGTGGGACATTTTCAAACTTTATTAGAGAGTATAGTTGCTAATTGCGATCGCTCTATTAGTAAATTGCCTTTATTAACACCAACTGAACAACATCAGTTATTAGTAGAATTTAATCAAAATTCCTTAGAGATTTCTCATAGCCAGCTTGAAAAATGCCTGCATCATTTAATTGAGGCACAAGTAGAAAAGACACCTGATGCTATTGCAGTAATATTTGCAGATAAAAAACTTACTTATAGAGAATTAAATAATCGTGCCAATCAATTAGCACATTACTTACAATTGTTAGGAGTTCAAGCAGAGAAGCGGGTTTGCATTTGTCTAGAACGCTCCTTAGAAATGGTAGTGGGGCTGTTGGGAATATTAAAAGCTGGCGGTGTTTATGTTCCAATAGATCCTAATTATCCTCTAGAGCGTTTAGCTTTCCTTTTAGAAGATTCTCAAGCGCCACTATTATTAACGCAGCAAGAAATATTAACCAAACTGCCAACATATCAAGGCCAAGCTATCTGCTTAGATACTGATTGGGAAAACATAGCACAATACAGTAAAGATAACCTAAATACCAAAATCACACCTGATAATTTAGCTTACATCATTTACACTTCTGGTTCTACAGGAAAACCAAAAGGAGCAATGAACACGCACTGCGGGATTTGTAATCGTCTCCTCTGGATGCAACAAGCTTATCAACTAACAGCAATTGATGCTGTACTTCAGAAAACCCCTTTTAGTTTTGATGTATCAGTCTGGGAATTTTTCTGGACTCTCATCACAGGCGCTCGTCTGGTAATTGCAAAGCCAGAAGGACATAAAGATAGTGCATATCTAGTAGACTTAATTGCTGAAGAAAATATTACAACTCTACATTTTGTACCTGCAATGCTTCAGGTATTCTTAGAAGCACCAGGAATAGAAAAATTAAAATCTATCAAGCGAGTTATTTGTAGTGGTGAGGCTCTATCTTTCACAGTTCAGAAAAGATTTTTTGATGTTTTAGATGCCGAACTATATAATCTTTATGGCCCCACAGAAGCCGCGATTGATGTTACCTTCTGGAAGTGTCAACAAGAAAGTGATAAATCCATAGTTCCAATTGGTCGCCCCATAGCCAATACCCAAATTTATTTGTTAGATTCCCATTTACAACCAGTACCTATTGGCATTTATGGAGAATTGCATATTGGTGGGGTTGGAGTAGCTAGAGGATATTTAAATCGCCCAGATTTGACAGATAAAAAATTCATTCCTAATCCTTTTAGTAATCAACCAGAAAGTCGCCTTTACAAAACTGGAGATTTAGCTCGATATTTACCAGATGGCAACATTGAATATTTAGGAAGAATAGATCATCAAGTGAAAATCCGAGGTTTTCGGATTGAATTGGGAGAGATTGAAACAGTATTGTGCCAACATCTGGCTGTGCGGGAAGCTGTTGTTGTGCAGGAAAATCAATCTCTTCTGGCTTATGTCGTTTTTCATCACAACGTTGCACATTCTATTAATGAACTACGAAATTACCTACAGCAGCATTTGCCAGAATACATGATTCCTTCTGCTTTTGTGCTGCTAGACAGTTTACCGTTAACGCCTAATGGCAAAGTAGACCGTAGGGCATTACTAGTACCAGAGCAAACCCGCCCTGAACTAGAAGAAACATTTGTTGCTCCTCGTAATCCAACAGAGGAAATGTTGGTAGGAATTTGGGTAAAAATCTTGGGAATACAGCAAGTAGGCATTAACGACAACTTTTTTGAATTAGGTGGACATTCTTTATTAGCTACTCAAGTAATTTCCCAAGTACGAAAAGCATTTGGATTAGAAATACCGCTACGTAATCTATTTGCATCACCCACAATAGCTGAACTTGCCAAACATATAGAGAAAGCTAAACCTAAATTAAATTCAGTTCCTTTTTTAGTACCTGTTGACCGAAATCAAGAATTACCTCTGTCTTTTTCTCAACAAAGATTGTGGTTCCTTCATCAATTAGATCCCGACTCAACAGCTTATAATGGCTCTGATTTGGTACGGCTGCAAGGGACACTGAATGTAGCAGCACTAGAAGAAAGCATTAACGAAATTGTCCGGCGACATGAAGTTTTACGGACGTACTTTACAGTTGTTGAAGTCCGACCAATTCAGAAGATTATTTCTGAATTTAGACTACCTATACCAATCGTAGATTTACAACATTTACCAGTAATTGAAAGAGAAAAAGAAATACAAAGGCTGGAGGTAGAAAATGCCCAGCAACCATTTGATTTGACACAAGCACCGTTGATGCGATTAGTGCTTTTGCGCCTCACTCCAGAAGAACATATCTTGTTAGTCACAATGCATCATATTATCTCTGACGCTTGGTCAGGAGGAGTGTTTATCCGCGAGGTTTCAGCACTTTATGAAGCATTTTCAAATAGCAAACCTTCTCTGCTAACAGAGTTACCAATTCAATATGCTGATTATGCAGTGTGGCAACAGCAATATTTACAAGGAGAAAGGCTTGATACTCAATTAACCTACTGGAAACAACAGTTAAAAAATGCAAAGACAATCTTAGAATTACCAACAGATAAACCGCGCATTCAACTACAAACTTCTTTAGGGAAAAAACACTCATTCAGCCTATCACCTACACTATCTAATAACCTTAAATCTCTCAGTCAGCGAGAAGGTGTCACTTTATTTATGACTCTCCTGGCAGCTTTCAACACCTTGCTCTACCACTATACAAAGCAAGAAGATATCCTTGTAGGTTATCCCATCGCTAACCGTAATCGTAGTGAATTAGAAGGATTAATTGGCTTTTTTGTCAACACTCTCGTATTACGAACTAATCTCTCTCATAACCCCACCTTTAAAGAATTATTGCAACAGGTACGAGAAACAGCTTTGGGAGCTTATGCACACCAAGATTTACCATTTGAGAAGTTAGTAGCAGAACTACAGCTAGAGCGTAATTTAAATCATTCGCCGCTATTTCAGGTATGGTTTGTTTTGCAAAATGCTCCTAAATCAAATCTAGAACTAGAAGGACTAAATCTCAGCATTTTAGAAGGTGACAGTGGTACAGTTCGTCATGATTTGAAACTGCAATTAACAGAAATACCAGAAGGAATGGAAGGTTTCTTTGAGTATAAAATAGATTTATTTTATGCCACTACTATTGTTCGCATGGCAGTTATTTTGGAGACATTACTAACAAAGGTTGTGGAACAGCCAGATATTCGGCTCGACCAATTAGTAATACTATTGCAGGAAACGGAAAAACAACAACAAAACATCCAAAATCAAGAATTGCAGCAAGCTCGGATTCAGAAGTTAGGCAAAATCGGACGCAAGGCGATCGCAGGCAAAGTTGAATCATAATTAGGCATAAGAACATGAATCTAAAAACATTCAAAAGAAAATCAATTACAGTTTCTTCCGAAAACTTGGTTAAAACCAGTTTCTTAGAATCTAATCAACAGCTACCTCTCGTTATTCAACCTGCTGTGGATGGCATTAATTTAGTCAATTGGGCAAGTAATAATTGTGGTTGGATAGAAAAACAATTAATTCAATACGGAGGTTTACTTTTTCGCAATTTTCCAGTTAATACTCATAGCGAATTTGCTAATTTTATGCAGGCTATAGCAGGAGAATTAATCGAATATTCTTATCGTTCAACTCCGCGTAGCCAAGTTGATGGTAAAATATATACATCAACAGAATATCCGCCTGATCAATCAATTCCTCTACATAATGAAATGGCCTATTCTCTTAATTGGCCAATGAAAATTGCCTTCTTTTGTGTAAAGGCAGCAGAGCAAGGTGGAGAAACACCAATTGCGGATAGTCGTAAAATATTTGAACGAATAGATCCAAAAATTAAAGAGCAATTTATTCAAAAAAAGATTATGTATGTCCGTAATTACGGACAAGGGATTGATTTATCTTGGGAAACTGTATTTCAAACTAACGATAAAGCAGAAGTCGAAGCATATTGTCAATCTGTCGGTATTGATTTTACATGGTTAGACGGAAATAAACTTAGAACCAGCCAAGTTTGTCAAGCTGTTGCTACCCATCCTCAAACTGGTGATTCAATTTGGTTTAATCAAGCGCATTTATTTCATATATCAAGCTTAAAAGCTGAAGTCCGCCAATCTTTACTTGCTATACTAAATGCTGAGGAATTACCACGTAACGCTTATTATGGAGATGGTTCAGAAATTGAATCCTCAGTATTAGAAGAAATTCAAAAAAGTTATGAGCAAGAAACAGTAACATTCTCTTGGCAAGAAGGGGATATTTTACTGCTAGATAATATGCTAGCTGCTCATGGACGTAAGCCATTTACAGGCGCGAGAAAAGTTTTGGTAGGTATGGCGGAACCTTATATAGTTCAATAATTGAAATATATCTAAGTACATCGAATAATTATGCAAGCTATATCAATAGAAGGCTTTCAAATTTCACCTCAGCAAAAACGCTTATGGTTATTACAGCAAGAAGCGAACCATCAGCCATATCGGGTTCAATGTGCAGTTCTAGTAGAGGGAAACATTGAACATTCAATTTTAGAAAAAGCCATACATAATGTTTGGACTAAATATGAAATTTTACGTACTAGCTTTCCTACATTGGCGGGAATGGCAGTTCCTTTACAAGTCATTGGAGAGGAAGCATCTATAAAGTTTAACTATTATGATTGGCAGAATTTAGATACAGAAACACAACAAATAAATACTGACGCATTATTTGAAGATTATAATAAATTATACTTTGATTTAAAAGAAGGTTTTACTAGCCAGATTGATGTAATTAAAAAATCTGAAAATCAATACCTTTTACTTGTAGCAATCTCAACCATTTGTGCAGATAGAATATCCCTGCATCGTCTTTTGCGTGATATTAGTGTCACTTATGAGACTTATTTGCATGAACATAAGCTAGAAGATACACCTTTACAATATGCAGATATTGCTGCTTGGCAAAATGAGTTATTAATTGGAGAAGAAGCGGAAATAGCAAAAGAGTATTGGTTCAATCAAAAAGTGTCTAATTCTCTTATAGATAAATTACCAAACGAAAAAAAAGTTAATCAAAAGCCAGGATTTGAACCCAAAGTTATCAGGATTAACTTTGATTCTGCTATCACAAATAATATTGCAGCGATCGCACAAAAACACACTGTAGATATTTCAACAGTTTTAATGGCTTGCTGGCAAATCCTATTATGGCGTTTGACTAACAAATCTGAAACTATTTTAGCTTGGTGTTGTGATGGGAGAAATTACCAAGAATTACAACCAGCAGTTGGTTTATTAGCCAAATATTTACCTGTTCGTATTCAAATACAAGAAAATTATATCCTTGCTGATATATTAAAGCAGTTAGATAAACAATTAAATGAAGCTGTCCAATGGCAAGATTTTTTTAATTCAGAAGATTTTGTCGCTGAGACTAAAGATACTCAGAAATCATCATTTTTACCTTTCGTCTTTGAATTCGTATCCCAGCCTAGTAAATATTTTGCTGGTGACGTATCTTTCTCGATTCAAAACATTTATAGCTGTATTGAACGCTTCAAGGTGAAATTATTATGCTGGCATCAAGGTGATTCACTCACAGCAGAATTATATTATGATGCGAACTTATTTGAGCAAGAAGATATTGAGCGATTAGCAGCACAGTTTCAGACTTTGTTAAGTAGTGCAATTAACAATCCAGAGACTGCGTTCAGTTCTACTGTACCGCAGGTGGTCGCACAACTAGAAATCCTCTCTCCACAAGAACGCCAGCAACTATTAGGCGAATTTAACAATACCAAAACTGCTCCTTCTCCATACCAGTGCATTCATCACTGGATTGAAGCACAGGCTGATAACACACCAAATAATGTTGCTGTTGTTTTTGGCAATCAACATTTAACCTATGAACAACTAAATGCTAAAGCTAACAACTTAGCTAATCATTTGGCATCATTAGGAGTCAAACCGGAAACTGTTGTTGCGCTTCGCGTTGAACGTTCTTTGGATATGATAGTTGGTATCCTTGGCATTCTCAAAGCAGGTGCAGCCTATTTACCTCTAGAACTTTCTTTACCCGAAGCAGCATTAGCATTCAGATTGCAGGATGCTCAAGTATCGGTGTTGTTAACTCAAAAGCGCCTTGTAGAAAAAATGAATTTCCAGGCGCGGGTAGTTTTTATCGACGCAGAGATCAGCGATTCGCCTCCAGACAACATTCTCCAGCCTGCTACGCCAGAGAACTTGGCTTATGTAATCTACACCTCTGGTTCAACAGGTAAACCCAAAGGAGTTGCAGTTGAACATCGGCAAATAGTCAATTATGTTAACGGTATATTAGAAAAACTGGATTTACCAGAGGCGGCTAGCTTTGCCACTGTTTCTACTTTTGCCGCAGATTTAGGTAATACAGCAATTTTCTCGGCGTTGTGTACAGGTGGATGTTTGCATATCATTTCAGAGGAATGTGCTACTGATCCAGTTGCATTTGCCGAATATTGCGATGGGCTACGCCCCGCCGTAGGCGATCGCCATTGCATAGATTGCCTTAAAATAGTTCCTTCACATTTATCCGCTTTATTATCAGGTTCTCACGCCGAAAAACTTCTACCACGTCAGCGCCTCATTCTTGGTGGTGAAGCCGCAACCTGGGATTTGATTAAACAGGTACGTGAATTAGCACCAGAATGCAAAATTTTCAACCACTACGGCCCAACAGAAACTACCGTTGGTGTACTTACTTATCCGGTAGAAGAAGTTTCTACTGATACGCTATCAAATACTGTACCTTTGGGTCGTCCTTTAGCCAATACCCAAATATATTTACTTGATAACTATTGCCAACCTGTACCTTTGGGTGTAGTAGGAGAAATCTATATAGGTGGTGATAATGTAGCCAGAGGTTATATAAATCAACCAGAACTAACTAACGAGCGGTTTATTCCTAATCCATTCAGTAGTGAACCCGACGCAAGACTTTATAAAACTGGAGATTTAGGACGCTATCAATCTGATGGTAACTTAGAATTTTTGGGTAGAATTGATGACCAAGTAAAATTACATGGTTATCGCATTGAACTAGGAGAAATTGAAGCTGTACTTCGTCAAGATTCACAAATCCGAGAAGTAGTTGTACTTGCAAAAGAAGCTCATCCAGGGAAAAAGCAGCTTGTAGCCTATATAGTTCCTAAAGAACATTTAAAATCTGCTGAATTGCGCGATTTTCTCAAGCAAAAATTGCCTGAATATATGCTGCCTTCACACTTTGTATCCTTGAAGGTTTTACCGCTAACAGCAAATGGAAAAATCGACAAAAAATCTCTACCAGCACCAGATGCAGTTAAACCAGAATTAAAAGCTGCTTTTGTTGCACCGCGTACCCCAGTAGAAATTGCCTTGGCTAAAATTTGGGCAGAACTGCTCAATTTAGAGCAAGTTAGTATTCACGATAACTTCTTTGAATTGGGTGGAGATTCGATTATTAGTATTCAGGCGATCGCCAAAGCAAATCAAGCGGGTTTACGCCTCACTCCCAAACAAATTTTTGAACACCAAACCGTTGCAAAACTTGCGTTAATTGCAGATACTAGCTCAAAGACAGAATCAGAACAAGGACTGGTAATTGGTGTTGTACCTCTCACACCAATTCAACATAGCTTTTTTGCCCAAAATTTACCTGAACAGCATCATTGGAATCAATCTTTATTACTAGAATTACAGCAAGATATCGATCTGAGTATTCTACAGCAAGCAATACAGCATTTACTGGCACACCATGACGCACTCCGCTTGCGTTTTCGACTAGCAGCTAATGGTTGGGAATCATTTAATGCTGGTGTTGAGTCAGAAATACCATTTACTAAATTCGATTTTTCTGAATTTCCCCAAGAGCAACAAAAAGCGGCTATTGAAGCCAAAGCCACAGAATTACAGGCAAGTTTGGATTTATCAAATGGTTCTATAGTGAGGGTGGCGTTATTTGACTTGGGTTCTCAGCAAAATAATCGCTTACTGTTTATCATTCATCATTTGGCTGTTGATGGTGTTTCCTGGCGAATTTTATTATCTGATTTGCAAACAGCTATAGAACAAATTCAGCAAAATCAAGCAATTCAATTACCAACCAAAACAACTTCTTTTAAACAATGGAGTGAACGTTTGCAAGAATATGCAAACACAAAGACGCTGCACTCACAGTTAGAGTTCTGGTGTTGTGAGTTAAGAAAAAAAGTTTCTCCTTTACCAGTGGACTATGTAAGCGGATTAAATACTGTAGCTACAAGTAAAACTTTCTCAGTATTCCTCAATGAAACTGAAACACAATCACTGTTACAAGAAGTTCCAGCCAAGTACCATACACAGATAAATGATGTTTTTTTAACAGCACTAGTAAAAACTTTTGCAGACTGGACAGGAGAAAAAATGCTGTTAGTTAACTTAGAAGGACATGGACGAGAAGATATTTTTACTGATGTTGATTTATCTAGTACAGTCGGTTGGTTTACTACTGTATTTCCAGTCTTGCTGAATTTAGAAAGTAGTGCGATTGAGGATGCTTTAAAAGCAATTAAAGAACAGCTTCGTAGTATTCCAAATCGTGGTTTTGATTATGGTGTATTGCGTTATCTGTGCAGTGATACTGCTGAAAATTTAGCTGCTATACCTCAAGCAGAAGTTTGTTTCAATTATTTAGGACAATTTGACCAAGTTTTACAAGAATCTTCTTTATTCAAATTAGCTTCAGAATCAAGTGGCACAGCACGTAGCCCTTTAGGAAGCCGTCGTCATCTTATAGATATTAGCGGGTTTGTGAGTGGAGGTAGCCTGCAACTGGATTGGACTTATAGCACTGCAATACATAAAGATGCTACTGTTTCAAGTCTGTCCGATAAATTTGTCCAAGCACTGCGGGAAATTATTAGTCATTGTCAATCGGCTGATGCAGGAGGTTATACACCTTCTGATTTCTCCAAAGCAAAGGTAAGCCAAAAAGACCTCGACTTTTTACTGACAAAAATTAACCGTGGGAGTGGAAAGTAAAATATATGAAAGCTGACAACATTCAAGATATTTATGAACTGTCACCACTACAACAGGGCATTCTCTTTCATAGTTTGTATGCTCCCGAATCGGCTGTTTATTTTGTCCAGTTATGTTACTCCCTGAAGGGCAATTTTAATGTTGTAGCCTTTGAACAAGCTTGGCAAGAAGTAGTCAACCGCCACAGTGTTCTACGCACAGCTTTTTATTGGGAAAATCTAGAAAAACCTTTACAGGTTGTGCATCAAGAAGTCGAAGTATCGTTAATACAGCACGATTGGCGAGATATCAAACCAAATGAGCAGCCGCAGAAATTGCAGGAACTTTTGGAGAGCGATCGCACCTGTAATTTTGACCTGACACAACCATGCTTAATGCGGCTGAATTTAATTCGCTGTAACGATGATTGCTATTACTTTGTTTGGAGTAAACATCATCTTATTTTAGATGGTTGGTCAACAGCTTTAGTCTTAAAAGAAGTAGTAAAAATTTACCAGTCTCTTTACCAATTTAAAAATTTACCTTTAATATTAGATACTTCCTTTGGCAATTATATTGGTTGGTTGCAACAACAAGATATAAACAAAGCAAAGGACTTTTGGCAACAGTTATTACAGGGAGTTACAGCTCCCACACCCTTAATTAATTTAAATACTCAAGACTCATTCAAGCAACCAGAGAAATACAATCAGCAAATAATCAAGCTTTCGCAAACAACCACCGCAACGCTACAATCTTTAGCAAGACAAAATCAACTCACACTTAACACCCTTGTCCAAGGAGCTTACGCTTTACTTTTAAGCCGCTACAGTAGAGAAACAGATGTAGTTTATGGTGTAACAGTCTCCGGTCGTCCAGCAGATTTAGTCAACGCTGAGTCTATGGTGGGGATGTTTATCAATACTCTACCTATACGAGTGAAAATTAATGCTGAAGAATCTTTGTTATCTTGGTTAAGAAAATTACAATCACAACTGGCAGAAATTCGGCAATATGAATATAGTCCACTGGTAGAGGTGCAAGGCTGGAGCGAAGTACCGCGAGGTTTACCTTTATTTGAAAGCATATTAGTATTTGAGAATTATCCCATTGACGCTGCATTAAAAAATGGGATGAAAGATTTAGAAATTCAGTCTATTAGTTCTGTTGACAATACTAATTATCCTCTAACAGTAACAGTTATCCCTAGTTTTGAGTTGGAACTGAGAATATCTTACGATTGCGATCGCTTCCATTCAGATACTATCACTCGGATGCTGGGGCATCTTGTCACTCTATTAGAAAATCTGATTGCAGATGTTAGTCAGCCTCTGGCTTCATTGTCGATGTTGACAAAAGTTGAGCAACATCAACTACTAGTTGATTTTAATAATACACAGGCTGATTATCCTAAAAATAAGTGCATTCATCATTTATTTGAGGAACAGGTCGAAAAAGTACCAGATGCACTTGCAGTAGTATTTAAAGACGAGCAACTCACATATCGAGAACTCAACATCCGTGCTAACCAACTAGCCCATTACCTACAACAATTAGGAGTTAAGCCAGAAGTACCAGTGGGGATTTGTGTAGAACGCTCCCTAGAAATGGTCATCGGCTTATTAGGTATCCTCAAAGCAGGTGGAGCATATCTACCAATTGAGCCAACTTATCCCAAAGAACGTCTTGCATTTATTTTACAAGATGCTCAGACACCTGTACTACTGACTCAACAACATTTAGCAGCAAACTTACCAACAGATGCAACCCAAGTAATTTGCTTAGATACTGATTGGCAAATAATTAGTCAACAGCCAATAGATAACCCAGTCAACGATATTACAACTCTCAATCTGGCTTACATCATCTACACTTCTGGTTCGACTGGCAAACCCAAAGGTACATTAATTCACCATCAAGGACTAGTTAACTACCTGAGTTGGTGTACCCAAGCTTATAATCTTGACCAAGGTACAGGAACAATCGTTCATTCTCCTTTAGGATTTGACCTGACGATTACCAGCCTTTTCTCTCCGTTACTAGTGGGGAATCAGCTAGAAATTCTTTCACCAGACCAAGGTATTGAAACTCTGGCTAATGCTTTACGCGCACGCTCTAACTTAAGCTTGGTGAAAATTACCCCAGCTCACCTAAAGTTACTATGTCAGATGTTATCACCGCAAGAAGCCGCAGGTCGCACCAGAGCCTTTATCATTGGTGGTGAGAATTTGTTGGCTGAAGATATTGCTTTCTGGCGGGAGTTTGCACCA
>NZ_JADEXT010000084.1:0-13481 GCF_015206985.1 Nostoc sp. LEGE 12447
TGTGATTGATGGAGTTCAAAGAAGAGGAGAAAAGGGGAACTACAGTACGCAACGTGTAAGATTTAACTCTAATTCTTCTGCTTAATCATTTGTTACATACCTATAAATTTTCTCCCCGACTTACTTAAACAAAAAAATCCTGAAGGTTGGATTTATAAAACTCAAGCAGAGATTGAGAAAGAAACTGGACTGACTCGGAAACAACAAGAAACAGCCCGAAAATTTCTTAAAGCCAGAGGATTACTCCAAGAAAAATATACCGGATGTCCCAGACGCTTAGAGTTTTGGTTGGATAAAGATGCTTTAAATCAACGTTGGTCAGCTTTTATGAACAATCTTGAGCTACCAATTGCGGAAATTATTTCATCTTGGACTCGCAGAGCAAAAAAATCTCAGGATGACGCTGATCAAAAACCCAGCATAATGCCCAATTCGGACAATATAGACAGCACCAATAGTGCAATATGTAATGACCAAATAGAGCAATATATATTGCCCCAATCATCCAGTACAGAATGCCCCGATAGTACAGCCTATAATGCCTTTCTTGGACATACTGTAATGCCTTCTTCGGACAATCTATCTATATATACAAAGAATACTTCAAAGATTACTTCAGAGATTACACACAATGCGCCCCTGGCTTCGCCACCCGCGCCCCCCACCCAAGAGAGTGTGTGTGAAAAAGAAGAACTTGATTTAACAACGGAAGAAATTGAAATTGAAGAACCAATTCCAGAAAAACCAAGTTTAGAAGAATCAACCCCAGAAGAACCAACCTTACAACAACCCACTTCGTTGTTAAAAAAATCTGAGTCTTCGCAACAAACCGATAACCCCTCCAGAGGATCAACTATTGCGGCGGGGTCGTTCGAGAAAGCCGAACAATCGAATAAGCCTCAACTGACCTGTCCTTACAAGACAGCCCGGAACGTGAAAGAACTGATTGATGCTTGGCTAACAGACCCGACTGCTATGAGTGATGATTGCGTGCCCCTGCTTGTTAGAGACTCAATCAAGTGGAATCGCTGGGTTTTACCTTGGCGCAATGGAGAGCGAAAGCTGAATAACCTCTACCAGAACTTCAACCCGATAGTCGTGGACTTCCTAGCACAAGAATTAGCCACTAAGTCGAAACGCTCTGCACGACAGGAAATAGATCATGCGATCGCAGTCATGAACACCTGGGAGAAAACCAAGGGTGGATGGACGAATTTGAATCAGCGTTTAAGCCAAGCTCAGAGTGCCAAAACTCAACGCCTTACCCAACAGAAAGCCATACAAACGGCTCACGCTGCCCCTAATGAGTTGAGGGCAGTACTACCCGAAATCAGACAAGCGCGGAGATTTACCAAAACAGAATTCAGGAGTAAGGAGTCAGCATTCAGAATTGAAGCTTGTGCAGCTGCGGGATGAATCATCGCTTAGACCAAGCCATTTCCATCCTCGAAATAAATTTTGCTGCTTGTTTATTCTGGCTCCTGAATTCTGGCTTCTGACTTCTGATTCGATTTTCAAAAATAGCATAGCAGGAGAAAAAGCGATGTTTTCATCAGATTTTGCCCCAGATAACGTAGTTTCAATGCCTAACCGCTTACCGCCCCAGGCGATAGAAGCTGAAGAAGTAGTACTCGGTGGCATTTTGTTTGACCCGGAAGCGATCGCTCGTGTGATTAAGATTTTGCAACCAGAGGATTTTTACGTTGGCTCGCACAAGAATATTTACCAAGCCGCAGTCAGATTGCACCAGTCTCAGCAGCCAACAGATTTATTGTTTGTCACAAGTTGGCTGGAATCTCATGGCTTGTTGCATAATGTTGGCGGAAGAAATAAACTTGCGTCCTTGCTTAACTCTTGCGTGTCAGCAGTTAACATCGATGCCTTAGCAGAATTAATTCGAGAAAAAGCACAATTGAGAGCGGTAATCCAAACAGCTTTACAAATGGCACGGGAAGCGATGGATGCTCCCTTGACTGAAACTACTGCCACTTCAGTCATCGAAATGGGACAACAAAAGCTTTTAGAGTTGCGCCAATTAACTATGCCTTGTCAGATGAAATTAATGGCTGATATCATCCCTGACGTTTATGCCGAGATTGAATTGGCCAACAACGGTGAAGATGCGATTGAGGTGAATGTCCCCACCGGATTCTATGATTTGGATTCGGTAATTGGCGGGATGCCCTTCGGTGCTTTGACCGTCGTTGGAGGTCGCGGCGGAATCGGCAAGTCCACCTGGGCATTAGATATTGGCATTCGGGCTGCTGCTAGCGGATTAACAACTGCTTATTTCGCTTTAGAGATGTCTGCCTCACAAATGGTCAAAAAGACCCTCGCAAGGCTGGCAGCACCCCATGTTCCTGCTGACCTGCTTTTTAAACGCAATGCACTTCGGGAATCTCATTGGAATCCTTTGGCTCAAGCTTGTGCTGATGCGATGGCATTACCATTTTGGTTAAATGACAACCCCGTAATTACCACATCACAAATCAAAGGTGATTTGCAAGATATACAAGCTCGTTGCGGGTCAGTCAGTTTGGTGATTGTGGACTATGTGCAGTTGATTGAACCAATGCGCCGTGAACGTGGGGAAAATCGTGTGCAAGAAATCGACTCCATCTTGAAACAACTCAGAGCGATCGCTAAACAATTCAATTGCGCGGTCTTGGGTTTAGCACAGTTAAAAAGAGAAGTTGATTCTCGCTCTGAAAAGCGTCCAACTAAAGCCGATTTTCGGGAATCGGGAGGATTTGAACAGGAGGCTGCTGTGATGTTGGGTTTGTACCGGGAAGATTACTACGACAAGCAGACTACCCAAAAAGGCATTTTTGAAGTTTCAGTTTTGAAAAGCCGGTTTAGTAGTGAAACGACTGTTAATCTCTTGTTTGACGAAAGATTTGGACAGTTTAAGAATTTAGCTAAGTCTCAATATTAAATACAACAGGAGTTAACCTGAGCATTGTAAGTGTTCATGCAAGCAGTATTCCAGCGAGGG
This sequence comes from Nostoc sp. LEGE 12447, assembly GCF_015206985.1. NCBI lineage: Bacteria > Bacillati > Cyanobacteriota > Cyanophyceae > Nostocales > Nostocaceae > Nostoc > Nostoc sp. LEGE 12447. The sequence goes on from NZ_JADEXT010000084.1 coordinate 2,996, forward strand.
AATCAGCGAAAAGATATAACAATTAAAAACTAATGTTGGTTCAGTCTAAATCCAAAAGGAGGAGAAGATTATGATGAAGATGAATTCCCTGACCATTGACAAAGTAAACAAAATCATTGAGCTTGCTAAGTTAGTTTATGGTTCAAAAACTCCCCAATCAATATCTGATATGAAATTAACAGATTCCAATACACAAGCTAAGGAACTAATCGAATTTTTGATTGATCGCCAAACATCAAACACTCCTATAAATAGATTGTCTGAGTACATAAATAATCTTTCTTCGGAGGAAACAGCAGAAGCTATAGCACTGATGGTACTTGGTCGTGGAGATTCTGGGAGACAACCATCGGATTTCCTTGAGTTAGTAAAAGAGGCTGAAGGAGTCGAAAGACATTATCTAGTTGAAAAGTCTTTATTAGCTAAATACCTACGTTCTGGATTGGAAAAACTAAATCTTAATTGAAATAAGGATGAAAAAAAAATGAGTTACGATAATACTGCCAAGTACTTAGCTGAATTGTATCCAGCCGAGTTTGCCAAGTGGTTGCTACCAGATAAGAATACAGAAGTTACAGTACTTAAAACTGAACTTTCAATAGATCCAATCCGCGCAGATTATGTGACATTTTTGCAAACAAGTAGTCGGATTTTGCATATTGAGTTTCAGACTCTCCCCAAATCTAATCCGCCGATTCCTTTGCGGGTATTAGACTATTACGTGAGATTGAAACGGCAATATAACACACCAGTAACCCAAGTCGTGATCTTCTTGCAACAAAGCAGTGACCCCATTGCATTTACTGAAGAATACACGGATGAGTTCACAATTCACCGTTATCGAGTTATACGGTTATGGGAACAAGATTCAGCTTTTTTTCTGGATAATCCAGCGCTATTGCCTCTTGCGCCTTTAACTCGAACTGATTCCCCAGCAAATTTATTATCCCAAGTAGCTCAAAACATCGCTAAAATTCCAGATAGGGATGAAAGGCAGAACATTGCTGGATGTACAGAGATATTTGCAGGTTTAAGGTTTGAAAAAGATTTAATTCGTCAATTTTTACGGGAGGATATTATGCAGGAATCTGTTATCTATCAGGATATTTTGCAGAAAGGAGAATTCAAATTTTTCTATCGCCAGCTAAATCGCCGTTTTGGAGAAATTGATATATCAATAATTGAACGAATTCGAGAATTATCTACGGAGCAACTAGAGGCATTAGGAGAAGCATTTTTAGATTTTTCATCAGTTGAACATTTAGTAGCTTGGTTAGACCAATTAGGATAATAAGGATAAAAGCGGAGGAAATGAGATCAAAACCTCCGCTCCCCAGTTTACTATTTCTCTGTCTTTATCATTCCACACTCTACAGATAATTAAAGACTTGAGTAAATCTGTAACTGCTAAAAATAACAACAAAATAAATGTGGAAATCAGCACATGATACTTTCCACTTTATACCAAAATGAACAGCTTTTATTTTCTCAGGTTCTATCAATAATGATCTTTCAAAACCTATAAATAAGAAGTTATTAGGCAGTTGTACAGTTGCATCTATATCTCTGATAATTGCCGCATCAGACGCTTATTTTCAGTCATTAGAGTTTTAAAACCTATGAAAGCGATATCCGTTCGTCAGCCTTGGGCATGGGCAATTATTTATGCTCTCAAAAATGTTGAAAACCGTGGCTGGCCCATTCATTATCGCGGCGACATTCTGATTCACGCAGCCAAGACTTGTACCAAAAAAGAGTACCAGTTAGCGAAAGAATTTGGCCATTGCATGGGGGTAGTAATCCCAGAATTAATCTCTTTACGTCGCGGTCAAGTTATTGGCATTGTCACAATAGTAGACTGTCAGTTCTCACAAGTTGCATCTGGCTGGGGGATGCCTGGGCAATATCACTGGAAGCTGGAGAATCCACGCGAGATTACACGATTCCTTACATTGGGCGGTTGGGAATCTTTGAAGTGCCGGATGATTTGGTGAGGGAGGTGGCTGCATGATTAAAACAGCCCGAAGTCATACGCTACTTCCAAAGCCAAAATCAGTAATAGTTAAGTTACCTAAAACACCCAAAAAATTCTTAGAAGACGACTTTAAAGACTCACAACTTCATAGCCAAGGATGCTTATACCCATACCTCCAAAAGAAAAATTTACTTGATGGTTCAATGATTTTTTGCCCACAATTTATAGGTGAGCGTGACCTAAACAACCCGATTCATTGGCGATAGGAATACAACTGGGAAGAACGAGTTAGGATTCCTCGAACATCATTAGAACCTTGTAAACAGTCCTGTAATATCCTCTTCTTCATTAATTAGCTTATTTTTGAAGCCGAGCTAATTCTGAAACTTCAGAGTCTGGTGAATTCTCGATACTTCTGTACTGTAAAACTTTAAAGAACCGGGTAATTCTCAGATAAAATCGTTAATAAGTCTTTTTATTTTGGCACAGGATAAAAAATTGGTTTCTTTGAAGAGTAGCTTCATCTTCTGTGTAACTTTCATTACGGTGAACTGCTTTTAACGTTCTGCTCTGCTATATTATGCAGCTTAAATGCAGATTAGCTTAACTAGATTAATATCAGCCATATTGTTACATTGAGTCTGAATTTGAGATTAAAAATAAGTATAGTCAAAAATCATACAAATTATCAAATACTTTGGTATAGCATATAACCATACAGCAAACAACAGTCCAGCGAGTGAACTCTCTTCCTTAGTTGGTAAGATAAGATGCATGAATAACGGGTTATTACTTAAGTTACATGCTATTTAAAGCTGCTTTAGTTACCTACTATCTCACTTGGGTCTTAACTTACACTTATGTTATATGATGGACCTATTTCCCCGATTGAAAGAATATAAACATGAACAGTTTTATAGCAAATTGGGTAGTGAAATTCCAAGTTTTTTGTAGATTATAATTTGGATTTTATATAAAGTTATATTTAATTTTTAAATAAAAATAATGATTAGGCGACTAGAAGGTTATCAGCACAAAGAAGTACTCCGAGAAGATAGTATTACAGTTCTTTATCGTGGAATTAAAGAGCTAGAAAGAACACCAGTACTAATAAAATATATTAAAACAGAGTATCCAACTCTTGAAGATATTGCTCGGTTAAAATATGAATATAAAATTCTTCATTCGTTAGATATTGCCGGAGTTGTCAAATGCTATGCATTAGAAGATAGCCATCAGTTCTGGGCAATGGTTTTAGAAGATTTTGGAGGGAAACCACTTCCAAAATATCTGAGTCAAAGAACGCTCGATTTAAGTGATTTTCTACACATTGGGATTCAGCTTGCCGAAGCACTTGTAAAACTTCATCAATACAAGGTTACTCACAAGAATTTAAAAACTACTAATGTGCTGTTCAATCCGCAAAATGGACAGGTTAAAATTGACGATTTTAGCCATGCTACCTATTTGGATGGAGAAAAGCAAACAATTAGTAATCAGAATATTTTTGAAGATACGCTTGCTTATATATCGCCTGAGCAAACAGGTCGGATGAACCGCTTAGTTGATTACCGTAGCGATTTCTATTCTCTGGGCATTGTTTTCTATGAAATACTGACAGGACAATTGCCTTTTCAAAGTACTGACCCCCTAGAACTCGTTCATTGCCATATTGCTAGAACTCCAATTTCTCCTTGTATCATTGCCGAAAATCTGGGTTTGGGGGAAATATCCCAGCCAGTTTCTGATGTTGTAATGAAACTTTTGGCAAAGACAGCAGAAGAGCGTTATCAAAATGCGTTAGGACTGAAAGCAGATTTGGAAATGTGTTTAAAATTGCTACAAAAGACTGGAGAAATTGCTGCCTTCCAAGTGGGGCAATTAGATTTATACAGCCAATTCTTGATTCCACAAAAACTTTATGGTCGTGAATTCGAGGTCAAAATTTTGATGGCTGCCTTTGAGCGTATCAGTCAAAGCACAACAGAAATGATGCTGGTAAGTGGCTACTCTGGGGTTGGTAAGTCATCCCTAGTCTATGAACTTCATAAGCCAATCGTGCGTCAGCATGGGTATTTTATCTTTGGCAAGTTTGATCAGTTTAAGCGCAATATTCCTTATGCTGCTTTGATTCAAGCGTTTCAAGAATTAATGCGGCAGTTGCTCACTGAAAGTAGCGAACGGATTAGTATTTGGCGGGCAAAACTGTTAAAAGCCTTGAGTGCTAATGGTCAGGTGATTATTGATGTGATTCCTGAAGTCGAGCGAATTATCGAACCCCAACCCGCAGTACCAGAACTGGGAGCATCGGAATCTGAAAACCGATTTAACCGCGTCTTTAAACAATTCATTCATGTGTTTTGTCAACTGGAACATCCTTTAGTACTGTTTTTGGACGATTTACAGTGGGCAGATTCAGCATCATTGAAATTAATTCAGTTGTTGATAAGTGACCCAAATAGTAAATATCTGTTGTTGATAGGTGCATATCGAGATAACGAGGTGAGTGTGACTCATTCATTAATGCTGATGCTCTCTGAACTTCAGCAAACTGGGGCAGCGATAAACAACATTGTGCTTCAGCCGTTACATCTGGTTGATGTTCGCCAGTTAATTGCTGATACATTTCAAAGCAATCAAGAGACATCACTTTTGATGCGCCACTCCGAGTCTACGCAATACGGTTCGGTTAAAGGGGAAAGGGAAAAGGGAAAAGGTTTTGAATACATCCTTTCCCCTTTTCCCCTTACCCTTTACCCAGACAACAAGGAAAGTGAAAAATGCTTATCCGAACCGTATTGCGAGTATAGGCACTCTTTAGCGGAATTAGTCTTTAATAAAACTCAAGGCAATCCTTTCTTTTTATCGCAACTACTCAAATCGCTTTATCAAGATAAGTTACTGTTTTTCAATTTTAATCAAGCTTGTTGGCAGTGGAACATTAAAAAGTTGTTAGATATCGACATTACGGATAATGTTGTTGAACTAATGATTAGCCGAATTCAAAAGCTATTGCCAGCAACTCAAAACGTTCTGAGGTTAGGTGCTTGTGTTGGTGACAAATTTACCTTGGAAGTGCTTAGTATTGTCAATGAGAAGTCTTTATCAGAGACGGCATTGGATTTATGGGAAGCGTTGCAAGTTGGGCTGATTTTGCCATTAAATCAATACTATAAAATTCCCCTAGTTATCGAGCTAGAGAAATTTAGTAAGAAATCTGATGGTGAAAATACTTCTCTCTTAACTGTTTCTAGCCCTCCAGCGATCGCTTATAAATTTCTGCACGATCGCGTACAACAAGCGGCATATTCACTTATTGCCAAAACTGAGCGTAGCCAAACGCATTTGAGAATTGGAGAATTGTTACTTGAGCATACACTAGAAGAGGAACTTGAACAGAACATTTTTGAAATTGTTAATCAATTAAATATAGGTACTCACTTATTAAGTCTACAGAAGCATAAAGATGAATTAGCAGCACTAAATTTGATGGCAGGTCAAAAAGCCAAGAGAGCTACAGCTTATGACCCGGCGCTAAAGTATTTAAAGGTAGGATTGGGATTACTTTCAGAAACGAGTTGGCAGACAAATTATGATTTAACATTGACACTGTATGTAGAAGCAACCTCAGCTGAATTTCTCAATAATAATTTTGTACAAACGGCGATTTTAGTAGATATTGTTTTAAGCAATGCTAGAAATATTATAGATAAAGTTAAGGTATATGAAATTCAAATTCAATATAGCGTTTCGCAGAACAAATTAAAGGAAGCGATCGCTATTATCTTACAAGTACTAGAAATGCTGGGAATTACTCTAAGTCAAGAGCTTCCTCATGCCTTAACCAAACAGTATGAAGATTCCTTGACGATTGAGAGTTTAAGTAGCTTGCCACCGATGACTAACGATTATAAATTGGCAGCAATGCGAATTTTGATGACAGCAGGCCCTCCCACTTATTTTGCAGATGCTCAGTTATTCACCTCAATTATTTTCACGATGGTGGATCTGTGCATTCAATATGGAAGTTCGGCGATGGCGGCCTATGGCTATGCTTGTTATGGTTCGGTTTTGGCAGGTCAGTTAGGAGAAATTGACGCTGCGTATCAATCTTGTTTGTTAGCTTTACAACTTCTCGATCGCTACAATGCCAAAGAACTAAAAGCTGAAATTTGCGAAATTTTTAACGGTCATGTTAGACATTTTAAAGACCCTCTCACTGCCGTATTAGAACCAATGTTAGAGGGAATTCAAAGTGGTTTGGAAGTTGGCAAAGTTCAATATGCCTCATATATTGCTGCTTTTTATTCATCTGCTTTGTTTTATACGGGTGAAAACTTAGAAAGCGTCGCTCAAAAGCTCGAACATCGTTTAGAATTACTCAATAGTTTGAGCAATCAAGTTTGCATTGATTATGCCAAAATCTGGCAGCAAATGGTAGCAAATTTACTAGGTAGCTCCACACATAAGTTTGAATTAGTTAGCGATCGCTTTAACGAAACAGAAATTTTAAAGACGTTAATTGCAGCTGATAATCAAACAGCTTTATCTGCCCTGTACCTGGCTAAAACTAACCTGCTGTATCTATATAAAGAATATGCTCAGGCAATCGAAAATGCCAGGATTGCAGAACGTTATATCGGTAGTGTTATGGGGACAATAAATGTCTCCGAACATAGTTTTTATTATATGCTGGCTTTGCTTGGGCAGTATCCTCATACAACTGTTGAAGAACAACATCAGTACTTGCAAATAGTCCAGTTGCGCCAACAGCAGATGGAAAAATTAGCGAATGCTGCACCCATGAACTTTTTGCATAAGTATGAGTTGGTTGAAGCAGAAAAAGCAAAAGTTTTAGGGCAACACTATCGAGCAATGGAGTATTACGATCGCGCAATCCAAAACGCACGAGAGCATGGTTACTCTCAAGAAGAAGCTCTAGCTGCGGAATTGGCGGCAGAATTTTACTTTGTATGCAAAAAAGAACGTCTTGCTAGAGATTATTTAACAGATGCTTACTACGGTTATTTGCGGTGGGGCGCAATTGCAAAAGTTCAAGATTTAAAAGAACGTTACCCCCAAGTCTTCCCTGGCGACCGAGCGCTAACAAATATAGGGATTACAGCTAACGATACAATTGGACTCGATTTAGCAACATTAGATTTAGCTACTGTCATCAAAGCTTCTCAAGCACTTTCTGATGAAATTATTCAGAGTAAATTGCTTGACAAATTAATGAACAGTATGATTGAAAATGCGGGAGCAAGAACCGGGATGCTTCTTTTACAACAATCAGACCAATGGCTTCTAGTAGCTGAGGGATTTATAGATAGAGATAACGCTATTTTGTTGCCAGCTAAACCAATAGAAACAAGTCCAATTTTGCCTGTAGCATTAATTAACTATGTTGCTAGAACTCAATCGACTTTAGTATTGGATGACGTAGCGGAGGAAAAACTTTTTATTGACGATCCTTACATTCGGAACAATCGGCCTAAATCTGTGCTTTGTTTGCCGATTATTTATCAAAGTAAACTCAAAGGTATTCTTTATTTAGAAAACAATCTCGCTAAATGTGCGTTTACTCAAAACCATGTGAAAGTGCTGAGTTTATTAGCTTCCCAAGTAGCAATTTCTCTGGAAAACGCGGAACTATACCAAGAATTGCAAACATATTCGCAAAAGTTAGAAAGCAAAAATGCCGAGTTGAATCAAATCAATTTATCACTAGCGGCTGAAATTAGCGATCGCCAGCGCAAAGAAGTTGAGCGCCAGCAAGCCCAAGAAGCACTGTTTCAAGAAAAAGAGCTAGCCCAAGTGACATTGCAATCAATTGGAGATGCAGTTATCACAACGGATTCCCTGGGTCTAGTACGATATCTTAATCCGGTCGCCCAAAAGCTGACAGGCTGGAGTCAATTAGAAGCACAAGGATTGCCACTTTCTGAAGTATTTCAGATTGTTAACGAAACTACTCGTGAACCAGTGATAAATCCGCTGGAAACAGCTTTGTATGAAGGGAAAACCGTTGGTCTTGCCAATCATACAATCTTAATTGCGCGTAATGGGGATGAGTTTCCCATTGATGATTCCGCTGCTCCAATTCGTGCTAGCAACGGTGAGATAATTGGAGCAGTCATGGTATTTCATGATGTGTCCCGTAACCGCAACTTATCTCGACAACTTTCCTGGCAGGCTAGCCATGATGCTTTAACTGGACTGGTAAATCGACGCGAGTTTGAACACTACCTGGAGCAGGCTATTAACGATGCCAAAATGCATAACCAGCAATACGCCCTCTGCTATCTAGATTTAGACCAATTCAAAATCGTCAACGATACCTGTGGTCATCTTGCTGGCGACGAACTCTTGCGTCAAGTGACAGCATTATTTCAAAGTCAAGTGCGTAAGACAGATACTTTAGCCCGCATCGGTGGGGATGAATTTGGCTTGCTTCTCAATCAATGCTCACTAGAACAGGCACAACGAGTTTGCAATTCTATACGCCAAAAGGTTCAGGAGCTTCGATTTATATGGCAAGAAAAGCTTTTTACAATTGGCACTAGTATTGGATTAGTTATGATTAATACGCAGAGTGAAAGTGTTGCTCATGTATTAAGTCTTGCAGATGCCGCTTGCTATGCAGCTAAAAATCGCGGACGTAATCGGGTACACGTTTATCAAGTAGACGATATCGATCTACTACAACAGAAAGGCGAAATGGAATGGGTAACGCGTATTGCTCATGCTTTGGAAGAAAATCGATTTTGTCTCTACTACCAAACGATTATTCCAGTTTTGCAAACTGAGATGAAACAACAACATTATGAAGTCCTTTTGCGTTTGCAAGATGAAAATGGGGCTTTGGTATTACCTATGGCATTTATTCCTGCCGCAGAACGTTATAACCTCATGCATTTAATCGATCGTTGGGTAATTCGTACCCTATTTGCTACTCAAGGGCAACAATACCGTGATACCTGGAATGATTGCCAATCAAAGAATCAGCAATGCAATTCTATTTATGCGATTAATCTTTCAGGTGCAAGTATCAATGATGAGCATTTTATTGAATTCATACATGAGCAATTTGCTTTGCATCAGATTCCCCCCCAAATGATCTGCTTTGAGATTACTGAAACTGTTGCTATTAGTAACTTAAGTAAAGCTGTTTTATTTATTAGTGAATTAAGAAGCCTTGGCTGCCGCTTTGCATTAGATGACTTCGGTAGTGGAATGTCATCTTTCACTTATCTTAAAAACCTGCCTGTAGATTTTCTCAAAATTGATGGCAGTTTTATTAAGCAGATTTTGGATAATTCTATTGATTTAGCAATGGTTGAAGCAATTAATCATGTTGGGCATATTATGGGACTTCAAACTATTGCAGAGTTTGTTGAAAATGATGCCATTTTAGAAAAAGTTAAAGCTATTGGGGTGGATTATGCTCAAGGTTACAGCATTGCCGAGCCATGTCCTTTTCTCTGACTTTAACTATAACAAAAACTATGAGACACTGTTAGCAAGTGACTAATTTTATACTGCTGAGAAACAATTGTGTGTTCGTTATCTTCTGAGTCGCTTAAAGTAACGGAGTAAGGTTTATTTTAGCCCAAGATTGAACCTGAATCAACTTCCCACTAATGTTTGAGCAATTCTTGGTAAAAGGACTCTCCACGCAATCTGACTGCTCGTGGCCGGTAAACAATGCACTGCACGACAATTACAATTGCCGACAATGGGTGCAAACTCTCTTGAACCCACCTGTGCAATAAAAAACTGTCCGCCTTGTAGAACCAGAGCATTTTTAAGTATTGGAGGGCAGCTGTGACAAGGGTAATTCAAGGGGCGATGTCATACCAAAAAGCCGAAGACGCGTCTACTGTTTTGTAAAGAGAGTACTTTTCAAATTGACTAGATCGCACGCATTGAACAAATAATGCTATCACTTGCCGAACAACAAGCCACTACTCAAGTGCAACTAAATAGCCTAGCACTTATCCTGCATATTTTACAGCTTTACAAGCGTGCCATTCGTTCAAATCTGATAATTTCAGTGATTTTACGATTCTTTTAAAATTTTAACTAAATTAATATAAATCATAATTTTATTAAAAATACAAGTTAAATAATAATTTAAATTAAACATAAAGAAGGTTTGAAACCACATTTATTCAATTTCCCATTAAATATTTTTTTAGAAAATTCAGGTAAAATTAGTTACTTAAAAACCGCAATATACTATTAAAGAAATGAACAAAACTATAAAAAGCAAGCAAACAATTATTGATTTTAAGAAAATTGTAGAAAATAGTAATAATCTTATTTTTGCACTGACAATTGAGGGAATATTTTCTTATGTTTCTCCTAACTGGACTGAAATCTTAGGGCATGAGGTTGAAGAGGTTATAGGAAAATCATTTGCTCCTTTCATGCATCCCGATGATTTACCAATCTGTGCAGATTATTTTGAAAGAGTTTTGACAACAGGTCAAAAGCAAGATGCAATTG
>NZ_JADEXT010000037.1:0-81102 GCF_015206985.1 Nostoc sp. LEGE 12447
TTAATACTATGGACATCAGTTACCACACTCAAAAACAAGCGTCATTATTCAAATTACTACAAAAGGGGGGATGAAGAGGCTGCCGTCGGCAGCCTCTTCATCCCCCCTTTAAAATGATTATCATTATTGTTGATGGAATAGTTTATTTTCTGGAAGTCCCTAAAACCTCTTTCAAGATAGGGGGTAGGGAGTTGGGTGTAGTGAAAACAAGAAAGCCGTACTACACCCTACACCCCACACCCTCGCTCCTTTTCCACATAACGTGAAAAGTCAAGTCGCTTCGCTCCAATTCAAAATTAAAAATTCAAAATTCAAAATTAAAGACAATTAGTGGGAGCTTGGACTCGCCACTAATTGAAGACCACCAAATCAAAGATTATGGTGGGGGCTTGTACCCAAAATTATTAAATTCAAAAAATTCTTCTTCATTTTGAATTTTGAATTTTGCATTTTGAATTCAAAAAAGGTCAGCTAGCCAATAACTTCAAAACAGATTAATTTCTAACACGCTAGCTATTATTTAGGAGAGCATTATTTAAGATTTACTTATTATTTTTATAAGCGTTTGCCCTGCTATCACATTGGATTAGATTGGGGACTTTCAGAATCCGCAGTATGTTGAATAGTTTATAAAATTAAAAATATTTAAATTAATTCAAGAAAGTTTAGTCTACCTGGGAAGAAAGAATTATGGAAAATGTCATCGGATGAAGATTTAGTTGTGTTTCCACGAGCGTTGAACCTTGGTAAATTCCTTAAGGTATTGATTTAAAAACAATTTTGTCAATCACTCAGCTTAAATTCGTGATCTATGAACGGATTCTTTTGATTGCGTAAGGCATTGACCCAGCGTTGTCGTTGTAATTTTTTATCCTTATCATCAGTCTGTGCTATGTATACCTGAAAATCCTCAATTGCGCCAGAATTGTTGCCTGTTAATGCTCTGGCAAGACCACGGCTATCTCGAATTCCTCCATCATTAGGAGCAAGTGCCACAGCTTTTTCACAAGCATACATAACATCAGATGCATATCCCTTCAAACTGCCTTGCCAACATAGACTATTCCAAGAATTTGCAGAAATTTCAAAGTTGGGAGCGAGCTTTTGGATTTGGATGTAAGCTGCAATAGCCTCTTTTATCTTACCGTCTTTAAGAAGGTTTTCCCCCTTGTTAAAAAGCGTTGAAGCAGCTTGTATTTTTGGCTCAATGTTTAGACTGCGGTCGAGTTTTAAAGCTTTTTGGAATACAGCAACTGCATCATCAACTTTACCAGCCTGTACCAGATTTTCACCTTGTTTAATTAGTTTAGAAGCCATAAGATACCGAGCTTGTGTCTCTGGATGGAAAGCTAAACTAGGATCAAGTTTCAAGACTTTTTGGAATACAGCAACTGCACCCTTAATATTGCCCTCCTCTGCCAAATTCTCGCCTTTCTTAATCAGTGCTGAAGCTTCTGTTAATTCCTTTACTTTTGTTGTCGGCTCAAAGCTTAACTTAGGATTCCAGTGTAAAGCTTGACGCAAGGTAGCAATAGCATTATCAAGTTTACCTTCTCTTGCTTGCCCTTCACCTTCTTTAACTAGAAATTTTGCTGCCACTCTAATATTAGAATTATTCTGGCATATCTTTAGTTTCTTTAAGTCTGCGGGATGGGTGACAAGGTAATCATTTAACCAGTTACAACCCCGTTGCAAAAGTTGATCAAAATTTTCTACCTTCCAAACACGGGCTGTATTGTCAAGGGATGCGGTAACGACGCGCTGTTCATCTGGGCTAAAATCGGCTCTCCAAACACTATTTTGATGCCCTGTAAGTGTACCTAATAGTCTACCGGATAAATCCCAGATTTTAGCTGTGTGGTCGTCTGATGCAGTAACAATCATCTGTCCTTTAGGGCTAAAACTGGCGGTTCTGACAGGCCTTGGATGCCCTGCAAGTGTAACTAGCAGTTTGCCAGAGCTATCCCAAATTTTGGCAGTGCCGTCATTTGAAGCCGTAGTAAAGTGTTTTCCATCTGGGCTAAAACTGGCGTAGAACACCCAACCTTCATGCCCGTAGAGTGTGATAAGAAGTTTACCAGATAAATCCCAGACTTTGGCTGTTTCATCCCATGATGCGGTGACAATACGCTGTCCATCTGGGCTAAAAATAGAACTGTTGATCTCTCTCTGATGCCCTTGGAGTGTAGTAAGAAGCTTGCCGGATAAATCCCAGACTTTGGCTGTTTTGTCCCATGATGCGGTAACGATACGCTGTCCATCGGGGTTAAAACTGGCATAAGTGACTACACTCGAATGCCCTTGGAGTGTAGTAAGAAGCTTGCCGGATAAATCCCAGACTTTGGCTGTCCTATCTTCTGATGCAGTAACAATATGCTGCCCGTTGGGGCTAAAATTGGCACTAGTAACTCCACTCGAATGCCCTTGGAGTGTAGTAAGAAGCTTGCCGGATAAATCCCAGACTTTGGCTGTTTTGTCCCATGATGTAGTAACAATGTGCTGCCCGTTGGGGCTAAAACTGGTATTAATGACACCAAGGTTATGTCCTTTAAGTACAATTCGCTGTTTGCCGGATAAATCCCAGATTTTGGCTGTATTATCGAGTGACGCAGTAACAATATGTTGCCCGTTGGGGCTAAAACTGGCATTTATCACCCAACCCGTATGTCCTGGGAGTGAGGCAAGCTGGTCTCCGGACAAATTCCGCACTATGTTATTCATAATGATGCGTTGTCCATCCGGGCTAAAACTGGCGTTAAACACATAGCTTCCAGATGAGTCAATGCTTTTGAGAAGTTTGCCGGATAAATTCCAAATGTTAGCCTTGTTATCATGCGATGCAGTAATAATATGCTGCCCGTTGGGGCTAAAACTAGCACTGTTGACTCTACTTCCATGCCCGTTCAGAGTGGTAAGAAGTTTGCCAGATAAATCCCAGACTTTGGCTGTGTTATCAGTTGATGCGGTAACAATGCGCTGTCCGTTGGGGCTAAAGCTAGCGCTATTGATCTCTTTTTGATGTCCTTTGAGAGTGGTAAGAAGCCTGCCGGATAAATCCCAGACTTTGGCTGTCCTATCTTCTGATGCAGTAACAATACGCTGTCCGTTGGGGCTAAAATTAGCACTGGTGACTCTACTTTGATGCCCTGCGATTGTAACTAGTAAATTACCAGAAGCGTCCCAGACTTTAGCTGTCTTGTCAGTTGATGCGGTAACAATACGCTGTCCGTCAGGACTAAAACTAGCACTTCTGACACCTCCTCGATGCCCTCTGAGTTCCACAAGCACTTTGCCAGATAAATCCCAGACTTTAGCTGTCTTGTCAGTTGATGCAGTGATAATACGCTGTCCATTAGGGCTAAAACTGGCAGTTCTAACAGCTCCTCGATGCCCTTTAAGTTGGGTATGTTCTCGGATATTATAGAGAATTGTTTGTAAAGCCAGTATAGGACTCGTTGTTGGATATTTTTCTAGAGAACGCTTGTCTTTGACTAGTGTTTGCAAGTCTTGTCCAGCTTGCATGGCTGAAAGTAATGCTTGAATTTCTTGAAACTCAAATTTTGATATTGCGCGGTTTCCTTCCATCTCTATTCTTTTAGCTTCTTGAGCTTCTGCAAGAGATTTCGCTAACCAAATTCCTACTAATGCAGCAATAGCTAGGGTCACACCCAAGACACCAGTTCCGATGCGAATCAGCCTATTGGCTTTTTGTGTCGCCGCTTTCAAAATATTATTGGCTTTTTCTTGAGCCTCTAGTTTTTTTCTTTCTGCTTCTAAATTAATTTCAGCTTCGAGTTTTTCAAGTTCTCTAGCCCTTTGTATTTCTCGCTTCTCCAATTCTTGGCTAGCTGTTAAAAATTGATAATCGCGATCGCTCAAGCTTTTGTTGGCTGACCATGCCAAAGCATCATTTAACGCCTGTCCTCGTAACAGACGCGACTCATCTGTATAACCTGAGTCAACCCAAGCTTTGAAAGCCTCAGCGTAAGGTCGCAGCTTGGCTAATTCCTTTTCAACCCAACTCAGGTTGAAAACACATTGATAAATGCGATTATAAATCTTTAATCTTCCTTTCTTCTTAATCACTAATCCCGACAAACGCATTGTCGCTTGTTCGTAACTGTCATCTGCTACCACTTCGCCTTGGAGCAAAATTTGTTGATAAAGTCCCAACCAACGACCTGCACGTTGTTCATTCGTAGTCATGCGATCACGGATTGTTTTCAAATGCTCAGGTTCATCCTGAGATTGCCAATTCTCAATAATATATTTGTGAACTAATTGCCCAATATTTGGCTGGCTACTTTCTGTTTTATCAACAATTAGCTGACACAACTTCTGAGTGAGGAAGGGTTGTCCTTCCGTCCACTCCAACACCTCTTTTAAAACTGCTTGCGGATTGTCTACCTTGCCTACCAATCCCTGAATTAAGGATAACTTTGCTTCTTCTAATGTAAAGCCAGTTAACTCAATCGCTTGACCAATATTAAATGGTGTTCGTTTTTTGTCAACTATCAAGTCTGACGGTGTTGCTACCCCTAATAAGCAAAAGGTGAGGCGATTGTATTCTGAAGCATCTACTCGCCGATTATGACAAGCGCGGATAAAAGCAAAAAAATCATCACTTGGAAAGTCTAAGCTGAGCACACTATCAATTTCATCTATAAAAATTACAATATTTTGGCATATCTGCAATAATAAAATTGATTCAATAAACTCTTTAAATCGGTCTAAAGGTGATAACCAATCTCGTTCTTTGATCCAGCTTCTTAAATTGATATCTAAATGAAAGTCTTTTGTTATATCGTTAAGGATACCAGCATACCACTGCTCTAGGTTTGTTTTCCGAGTATTTTTCCCAGAAATATCAATTACGCTACAAGCAAATTCTTCTTTTTTAAGTCTATTCATAACTTGCACTCGCAAGCTGGATTTGCCTGTTTTTCGAGCGTTGAACACATAACAAAAGTTTCCCGCTTTCAGCCCATTATAGAGTTGGTCATCAGCTTTCCGCCTGACATAGGTAGGGGAATTCTCACTGAGAGTAGCATTAACTTCATATTTGCAATGCATAAAATCTTTATTTTTAAATAATATTTAGTATTTGTTTTTCAAGTGTTTATATTCACAATTCTACTAGTTGCGCTGCAAAATATTGACGATACAAGTTATAACTTGGACTCCAATCATCGCCTTGTGTTTTCACTAAACCCATACTTTGTAATTTAAACGCCTCGTTAGACCTAAGCTTTACAGGAGTATTCTTCGTCACAACTTCCCGAAAAGCTGCTGCTAAGTCTCTATATTGTTGTAAATTCCATAAATGTTGCCGTAAATGGTTGCGGAATGGACTTGATTCCTTTGAAGCTATTTGTAAAAGTTCCTCTAACGAAATTTGCTGGCGTTTAAGATAATCGAGAGCTAAACGCACCAGATGAGGATGTCCGCCAACCAAATTCATCAGCTGCTCAATCTCGGTCTTCACAAGATCGAGTTCATAACGCTTTGTTAAATCCTGTACCTGTTCTGGAGTAAACTCTTCTAAAGCAATAATCCGCCCTACTCCTTGTAGTGGTGAGTAATTAATATCTAAGGAGCTATAAACTTCTGTGGAGTGTACCACTATCAATCTAAGTTTTTTCCAAATAGCACCACGATTACCACTCCGCGTTGCTAAATCGTGCCATGCTCGTATCAAGCGGCAAAAGTCAGTTGCAATTTCAGGTTGCTCAAAAACTAAATCGACTTTATCTAAAGCAAGTACCAAAGGATTGTTAAGGTCTGCTAACAGATACTCTTCAAGGTAATTTGTAGCATTATCATTACAACCAAAAATATCGTCCCAAAATTCATTTAACTTATTAGGCATTCCTAACTGTTTACTCACACAAGCACAGAAATATCGTAAGAATTTATTGATGTCGGAAAAGACTGTACTATCTGTTTCAAGACTCAAATTTACAGTTTGATAATTTTGTCTTTCAGATTCAGATAAAATTCTTTCTAGTAAAGAGGTTTTACCCATCTCCTGGGGAGCTTTAATGCGGATTAGTACTCCATCTTGCTTGATAGTTTCATAACATAAAGATTCAATTTCATAACGCTTTACATAAAAGCGGGAATTCAAAGGAACTCGTCCTCCAGGGAATTCTAAGTTTTCTATTGACCAATCTTTATATATCGATGCTGTATTATTTGCAGATATGTTATGAGTAGTGCCTCCAAAGGCACTCCGCTTCTCCTGATAACGCCTCAATGCTTGTTGAAAATTCTTCTTAGTAACCTCTTCTCCTAAAGCATTAGAGAGCTTTTTCCATAATGGACTACCAACATCTTTACTGAGGTAGATAACAGAAAAACCCAGGTTTTCGGCAAGCTCATTATAAGTTTTACCTTCGTACGCTCCCCATAATACCTTGATCTCAACATCGTTCAGGTGTCTCCCCGTTAATTTAAATACTAAATCATCTGCCAGATTTTGCACTTTTTCCCACGTTAGGTCTGATTTAGAGTTCATAGCTCGAATTGGCAGAATTTTTAGTAAAATTCTAGCAAATATATTCTAATTATTCAATTAGGTAAAAAATCCTACTTTCTCCTATTTTTTCCTGTTTTTTCCATATTTTTAAAATTTCAAGTATTAATTGTCTGCAATTTATAAACTTAAAAATAGGTTTTTTTAAATAAACAACCTATTTTTTCATAATGACAATTAGATATTTATTTAAGACTATAAAAGTATGAAAATTACATCTGCAAATTTTTCCTGCCCTACCCAAAACACTTTACAAGACTAACCATGCATAATGGCTTTTTCATAGATGTTGGTTCAATCTCTATTGAATCTAAGGAAGTAATGCCGAATACTAAGACTCATGCTGGGAGCAATCAATCTAATTTTGCTAATGACAGAGATTGCTTTACTTCAAAAATAATTGATGCAGACATACTCGCTAAAACTCGGAAGCTTTTGGATAGTTCAATAGTATATGCCTGGCATAAAGTGCCATTGAAGTGCAAACCACCTGCCTTAACTCGTATACGCTGGATCTGGCGACTTGCAGGTGCTTACCATTCAAGTCGTTATACTTCGAGATTAATGGAACAAGCAAGCCAACGCTTTGCTGCATCTGGTCGTCACAGTTTAGCGCAATGGGCGGCACAGAAAGCTAAAGAAGAAGCAGGTCATGACCGTCTTGCTCTACTCGATATTCAATCAATGGGATACGATCCCCTTGCTGTTGTGCAAGCACTTGTTCCATCTGCTGCTCAATCCTTAGTAGATTCTTTAACTCGAAGTGTACAAGCTTTAAATCCAATTGATTGTGTTGGTCATGCTTATGCGAGTGAACGTCTAGGAACATTTCAAGGAGAAAAGTATATTCAAAGTGTAGAAGCTTTATTACCAGTAAATATTTGTGCTACACGTTGGCTACGCGTACACACTGCTGTTGGTGCTGAAATCAAGCATGTAGAAGAGATAGTTGAAGTAGTTGCACAGCTTAACGAACGGGAGCGTCATCATGTAGCAGAAGCTTGTTATAAAACTGCATTGTTACGATTTAACCCACCTAAAGAGGGTTATATCTCAGATGAAGAACTCCAACAGATATTAAAAACGTTGGAGTTACCTGCACATATGCAAGCAAAATTCAATTACAAGTTACTAACGGCATAATCAAGAGCTTTAGACAGTTTACATAAAGCTTAATTGTTGTACTTTTCACAAAAATTTTAAGGAGAACAAAACGATGACTACAGTAAATTCCTCCCTCAAACAACAACCTTTAACTGAGGACTTCAAAAATCAGTTATGCGAAATTAGTCAAGGCACATTAGATGGCAACAATATCGACGAATTAGAAAGTCTTTTAAGCACTGAATTTACTCAAGGATTACCTAGTGATATGGAATTCAACGCTTATTAGATTTAGCTTGTCGTTCTGTGGTCTAGCCTAGACTGCAAACAACTAATATTGCTGATTGTTTACTATCTGTATAACTTTAGGAGAACAAAGCGATGACTACAATAAATTTCTCTCTCAAACAGCAATCTTCCACTGAAGATTTCAAAAATAAGTTGTTGGAAAATAGTCAAGGTACATTAGATGGCAATAACATGGACGAATTGGAAAGTATTTTAACCACTGAATTCACCCAAGGATTACCCAGCGATATGGAGTTCAATGCTTATTAAATTTAGCGTGTCTTCTCAGTAAATGCTGTAGACTCTAAATATTTTATTTCCCTGGTTATCCAGTCTATGTTGAGCGAAGAGCTAAAGTAAGTTTGGGATAATTAGCTCTAATTAATCAACAGCTAGGTAGTCAGGGATTACAATGATTATGTAAAAGCAAATTATTAACTTTATAATTTAATGTCCAATATTTTTTTCTAGAAAATTATTTTAAATTGAAAAATTTTATGTTTTTTTAATAGAATTAAACTAGTTAATTGTTTTTAGTAACTGCACCCAATAATTTGAGTGTAGAGATAGTCGCTGAAGTTAAACCTTTAACTCCCATAATATTCATTTGCTCATAGGGTCGCTCTACTTTTAATATTTTTAAACATTCTCCTGTTGCAATGCTCCATAGCCTTATTGTCTCATCTTCACTACTGCTAGCTAATATTTGATTATCAGAACAAAACACAACTGACCAAACTCTACCAGTATGACCATGTAAAGACTTGAGGCATTCTCCAGTACTTATATCCCATAGTTTGACTGTATAATCATAACTACAACTTGCTAGTATTTGGCTATCTGGGCTAAACGTAATTGATTGCAACCAGGCTGTATCTAAGAGTAAAACTTTAAGGCATTCAAATGTTTTGGTGCTCCACAACCTTAATGTTCCATCTGGGCTAGTACTTGCTATTACATCTCCATTAGGACTAAAGGCAATTGACCAAACCCAACTATTATGTCCTTCTAGTGTTACTTCACATTCATTAGTAGTTGTATTCCACAATTTAATTGTTTGATCTAAAGAACCAGTTGCAAGCATTGTTCCCTGAGGATGAAAAGCAATTGACCAAATAGCAGCCCTATGCCCTTGCAAAGTTTGTAAGACTTGACCAGTATTTACATCCCATAACTTTATTGTCTGATCGTCACTGCCGCTTGCAAGCATTGTTCCCTGAGGATGAAAAGCAATTGACCAAATAGCAGCCCTATGCCCTTGCAAAGTTTGTAAGACTTGACTAGTATTTACATCCCATAACTTTATTGTCTGATCGTCACTGCCAGTTGCTAATATTTCTCCTTTTGAAGAAAAGGCAACTGATCGCACAGCAGTCCTATGTCCTTGAAAAGTTTGTAAGACTTGACCAGTATTTACATCCCATAATTTAACTGAAGAGTCACGGCTGCCGCTCGCTAACTTCTTACCATTGGGGCTAAATATAATTGAGAGTAATTGACTAGTAGATCCTGTTAAAGTATTCAGGCATTCCCCAGTTTGAATACTCCATAGTCTTACCGTTTGATCTTCACTACCACTGGCTAACAAACCATCTTGTGGACTAAAAGCAACTGAAAATATATGGCTAGAATGCCCATATAAACTTTTCAAGCATTCGCCAGTGTAGATATTCCAAAGCTTTATTGTCTTATCATTACTACCAGTAGCTAAAATATCACCTTTTGGACTAAATTTAACCGAATAGACTTCATTGGAATGACCTTTAAAGCTGGTGATACATTTGCCAGTATTTATATTCCATAATTTGACTATATAATCATCACCACCACTTGCTAACAACTGCCCATCAGGACTTACAGTAACTGACCTGATTCCGTCACAGTGTCCCTGTAAAGTGTTGAGACATTCACCAGTATTAATATCCCACAATTTAATTGTGTGATCGTCGCTACCACTTACTACTATTTGTCCATCTGGACTGAAAGCTACAGAGCATACCCAACTTGTATGTCCTTCCAAGGTTCTCAAGCATTGACCAGTATGGCTACTCCATAACTTCACTGTTTGATCGTCGCTACCACTAACTAATGTGTTACCATCCGAACTAAAAGCTACAGACCAGACCTCGTTTTTATGACCTTCTAAAGTTTGAAGGCATCGGCCTGAAACGATATCCCAGCATTTAACGGTACAGTCAATACTACTGCTAGCAATTCTTCTGCCATTACTACTAAAAGCGAGTGATACAACCCAGTTATTGTGACCCTTACAGGTTAAAATTTGTTTCCAATCCAAAGTTTGGTAAAAGTGGATTTCACCATTGGTATCACCCATAGCTAAAAGTTTACCATCAGGGCTAAAGGCTATTGATAAAATACCTCCAAAGGTTTGAGAAAAAATAGATTTAGTTAAATCTGCGTTTTGAAAGTTGACATGATGCAACTTCGCTCGACGTAAATCTGCTTGTAAAATTTTTAAATTAGAAAAATCATAGCTTGTTAAATCAATTTGGCACTGAATCAGTAAGTTAATTATATTTCCACCGCCATACCCACCTGTGGCTGCAAACTCATTTTTAATTTTGAATAGAACTTGACAAAGTTTGCCTTCGAGATTTCTTTTAGATATAAGGTTAGTTTCTAGCCGATGGACAATTGGATCTAAAACCATGCGGATTTGACTTTCTCTTATGTATTCCTTTGCGGTCACTTTCATCAGTGCATGGCTAAGTAAAAATTTAGGTTCCTCTTTTGCAATCTCCTCACAACACAATTCAATGATTTCTTCGGTCACGTATTCCATGACAACAGGTTGTTGTGTATAACTGCTAGACCACTTTTCTATCAGATTGCGTCTCCATAGACTTTCTAGTGCTTCCAACAGCTTAAAGCGAGACACCATAGGCACTAAGTCTGACTCTAACTCGCCAAAGGTTGTCCATTCCCGATTAATGGCTAACCAATACATGAGACTTTTTTCCAAAGGTAACAAGCGTTCAAACTGTTGATTGAGTAATCGCCTGACTCCATTGAATATAAAACTGTCTTGTTTAACAAAAGCCTCAATATCCCCATCAAATAGGTCATTAATTGAAGTGGCAACAATTTTTACTGCTAGGGGATTATTACCGTAGCGATCGCACAGCTGTTGTTTTTGTTCTTCACTCCCTACTAACCCTTTAGCGCAGAGCAAGCCAATCCCTGCTTCTTTTGAACCACTCAACCTCAGAGAGCGTACTTTTAAATGTTCTCCTTCGTTAGTAGCGATCGCACTAGGCTTTTCTCGGCTTGTGAGAATTAAACAACTGCTATGTGTATTCTCTGCAATCATCCTTAACAATTCATCATATGTCGAGTAACCGTCACGAAAGTGCCCTGTATCTTCAGCATCTAAGATAGTTTCCATGTTATCCAAAATTAGCAAGCAACGGTTACCACGTAAGTAGTGAAGTAACCGCCATATATCTGCTTTGCTCTCTTGAAAATCGGACACAAAGGCAACTAACTCAGCTAATAGGCTTTCTAAAGGGGGAGCATTCCGCAGACTTCGCCAAATGACGTATTCAAACTCAGACTGCACTTGTTGTACCAATTTTGTAGCTAAGGCGGTCTTACCTACTCCGCCTATACCCAGTATTGCTACTTGGCGACAACAGTCAGTTAAAATCCATCGCTTTAATTGAGCAACTTCTTCAGTACGTCCATAGAACTCAGAGACATCGATCACTTCTTGCCAGTCAGTGTGAGGAGTTGTGAACTGATTTTGTTGTACTACGTTTTCTAAACCTTGTTTACTCTGTTGGTCTTCTAAAAACTGACTTTCAACTCTAGTTTTTACACTAAAGGTTTCCGAAGTACTACGCCATCTGCGCTCTAGTGCTAGTTGAAAGTTGGTCTTGCTCACCTTTTCACCCAAACCTTCTGCTAACAATTTCCACAGCTTGGGCCCCACAGTCTGCTTTAAATAACTTACGGAATAACTTGTTTCTTTAGCAATTTCCTCATAGGTCTTGTTATGCCACGAACCTTTTAAAATTGCAATTTCGGCATGATTTAACCGTTTTCCAGCCTTGGTAAAGACTGCTTCATCAGCTACTTCCAGTCCTTGTTCATAGTTCATAGTTCATAGTTCATAGTTCATAGTTTGCAATTTAGATACTGTAAGTATGAAGTACCAAGCATTATGAGTACTTTACCAGAACTTTATGCGAACTTTTACGAACTTATACATATCGACAAGTAGAAGTGAATACTGGAAACTGAGATTTAAGGGACTTCCAACTAAAAAAATATTCCCAGTTTTCTTGTAGGATGGGCATCTTGCCCGTCCTGAATATGTGGTGGGCTATCCGTCCCACCCCAGAAAATGGATAATTTATTTCTTGGAACACCCTAAGTAGTGATACATACTAATGACAAAGTAAGGATTTAATAACTGAAAGTAATATTATGCGTTGCCCTCGCTGCTAGCCGAGGAACACTGTCAAAAGCGGAGGGACTCATTACAGGAAACAACGCTTGTTCTCTTCCATTCTGAAACACCTTAAACAAGAGACTTAAGCTTTTTACACTACACATATACTAGGGAGCATTGCCATGAAACACTTCACAGAGGAAGAGCAAAATACTCTTTTGGATGTGCTTGCAAGACACGAGGATGAGTTGTGTGCATTTAAGGGTGTACACTACCTAGATGTAGGTATCAAATTCGAGAATGAAATACCAACAGATCAGTTAGCTATACGAGTTTATGTTCACGAAAAATTGCCTGAAAGTCAGTTGGAATCTACTGAGGTACTTCCAAAAGAAATAGAAAATATACCTGTTGATGTTATTCAAAGCAATCCTGAATTACAACAAGACCGAAATCAGCGCTTCGATCCTTTATTGGGAGGAATTGCTGTCCGTAACACTCGATTGAGAGGACTGGGTACACTAGGTGCGATTGTGTATGATCGCACTTCATTATCGCCTCTGGGTCTTTCTAACCATCATGTTTTGGTTGGTGATGATGGTCAACCAGGTGATGCAATAACACAACCTGCAAGCAAAAATACAGACGATATTATAGGTTCGCTACTACGTTGGAATAAAGAACTAGATTGTGCAGTATGCACAATTAATAATCTCCGAGGTATATCGCTTGGAGTAGTAGATTATTCACAAGAAATAGCAGGTATAAAAAAACCCTTAATTGGTATGCGTGTTACAAAGTCAGGAAGGACTACTGGTAAAACTTTTGGCATTCTTGATGGCGTTAATCAACAAAATTTTACAGTCATTACCGATCCCGAACATCCATCTGACAATGGTGAAATCAGTACGGCAGGAGATTCAGGTTCAGTGTGGCTGGAAACGAAAAGCTTATGCGCCGTAGGATTGCATTATGCAGGAGAAAAAAGTCCCGATCCCAAGCATGAAAAAGCATGGGCTAAGAGAATGGACTTGGTAGCTAATGCTCTCAATATTACATTTCAGAAACCTTAATCTTAATTAAAGGATAGTGAGCAGATTGATAGCGGTTGTTAATTGAGTGCAATACATACTCGAATAAACAAACCGCAGATGTACCCATCTTGACTCATTTATTCCATATTCACATCCAACATTTTCTAATTTTCAAATACAGATATGCTCAAGTTTCAACATTTTATGAATAACAAAATATTTCAGATATTTTAAATTTTAATAAATCGTTATAGGGATTGTTCAATTAAAGAGTTCGCATTTTGCGTTGCCGAAATTGAAGAAACACCATGAAGGACTAGGTAAAAAAGGAATTGAATAATGCCAACTGAAATGACACCAGCAGAAGGAAAGCCTTCATTACACTACTACTTAATAAGTTTTGATAGTGCTGGTAATGAACGTGAAGACTACCCACAAAAGATAAGCAAAAAGATATTAAATATCTTAAGTGATGAACCAATTACTGATATTTTCTTGTTCAGCCACGGTTGGATGGGGGACAGAACATCAGCACAAAATCAGTATAATAAGTGGGTTGAAGCAATGTCCAAAAGCATAGATGACATTGAACAAATAAAACAGGTACGACCTGAATTTAACCCATTATTAATTGGTATACACTGGCCGAGTTTACCTTGGGGTAATGAAGAACTAGGTAGTAGCTTCATATCATTTGATTCAACAAATATTGCACCAATTGAGCAATTAATTGAGGGATATGCTCATCGAATTGCCGATACAGAAACTTCTCGGCAAGCTCTGAAAACAATTTTCCAGACAGCGATCGCAGATATTGCGCCTGAGCATTTATCATTAGAGGTACGTCAAGCTTACGAAGTTTTAAATCGTGAATCAGGCTTAGGTAGCGAAGGAGAGGGAGCAGCACCAGGGAGCGATCGCTTTTCTTTTGACCCAGAAGGTATATTTGAAGCTAACAAAGCAGAACCTGTGAGTTTTGGTCAGTTCGACTGGAATGGAATTTTGATGCCTCTGCGAGCCCTATCTTTTTGGAAAATGAAAGACAGAGCGCGTCAAATTGGTGAAACTGGAGGTTTTGCGTTACTAGCACAACTCCAAAAAGCAACTGCAAATACTGTGCGATTTCACCTTATGGGTCACAGTTTTGGATGTATTGTCGTCTCTGCTATGTTAGCTGGCCCTGGTGGTCAGGGTAGCTTAATTCGTCCAGTTAATTCTGTAGCTTTGATCCAAGGTGCTTTATCCCTGTGGTCTTATTGTGCAGACATTCCTGTGTTACCAGGCCGTCCAGGCTACTTTCATTCCATAATCGCTAACCGTAAAGTTGCTGGGCCGATTGTCACTACCCAAACGCAGTTAGATAAAGCTGTTGGTAAGATGTATCCACTTGCTGCGGGGATACGCCAGCAAATAGTCTTTGACCCTATGGAATTGCCTAAGTTCGGCGCATTGGGTACTTTTGGCGCTCGTGGCACAGGTTTGGAGATTGTAGATATGAAAATGCTTGCTCTTAGTGAACCGTACCAGTTTGCAGCAGGCAAAGTCTACAACTTGGATAGCACTCAATATATCTGCGATATCAGCGGAGGGATGTTTGTTGGGTCTCATAATGATATCGCTGAACCAGAAGTAGCCCATGCTGTATGGCAAGCTGCATTGGCAACTGATAAGTAGATTGATTTGATTCCTAATAACTTTCAGAGATAAATACAAGCTTTAAAATGAATATTTTTGAAATTATTATTCAATCTAGAACAGAAGAACAATCTGAAACAGAATATAGTTGGCCTGTTGTTGTTAAATATACTCCATTCAATGGATATTCTATAGAAGCCAAATATACTCTCAAGCTAAATAGCAATTACGATCAAGAACTAAGAGCAATAGAGAATGATGGCAAGTTAAAGAAGTACGGTACAATATTGGGCGAAGCATTATTTAGCAACAGTATTCGTATTAGTGGTACTGATGTTAATGAGAAAAAGACTTCATTGGAAACGGATTTTAGCAAGGCTCTTCCAAAAGATGAAAAATGCCTACACGTCCTTCTTCGCGTTGATGCTGATGACCTTAAACACTTGAGATGGGAAAGGCTACGTGCTCCCATTAATAACACATGGGATTATTTGGCGCGTAACAATAAGACCCCGTTTTATCACTACATACCTACCATGATAGAACGGCTGTTTCCTGCCATTGGCAGGCGCGGCTTGCGGGCATTGATTGTAGTTGCCAGTCCTGATAAAGGTACAGAGCAGTATGGTCTACAGCATTTTAACGTAGAGTCTACAGTAACCAGTCTGAAAACCGCTTTTGGTGACATTCCTTGCGATGTGCTGGCAAAAATTGATGGCGCAATAGGGACACCAACTCTAAAAAAACTGATAAAACTTTTATCCCGAAAAGATAAATACTATACGATATTACATTTAGTGTGTCACGGCAGAGTAATCGAAAAAGAAACAGTAATCTATTTAAATGAGGATGAGGATGAAAATTTAAATGAAGATAAAAATCGGCTAAAGCCAGTAAAAACATCGGAGTTAATAGACCAACTTAGAAGCAACATTGAGCGCGCACCACACTTTACTTTCCTATCTAGCTGTGAAAGTGGTAGTTCAAAGGCAGAGGCAATACCAGAAATCGGTGGACTAGCACAGAGCTTGGTACGCGATCTGGGGATGCCTGCGGTGTTGGGTATGACAGACAAAATAACTATAAAAACTGCTCAAGACCTTGCAACAGCCTTTTACAAAAACTTGAGAGAGCATGGCTACGTAGGCTTGGCGTTAGCCGAAGCAACTGCTCAAATCAGAGGGCAAGCTGATGAGACAGTACCAGCACTATTTAGCCGCTTAGGAGAACGGCCTCTATTCGATGAAAATTTAGACCGACCTCTATCAGTTGGAGAAATTGAATTTGGTCTTGCTCTTTTTGAAAAGTTGTTAAAAAAAAGAGCGCCAATTATGAAAGACAAATTTAATGAACAAAAAGAAATATTACAACGCTATTTGAATATAGAAGGCTTAAACTCAGAAGCGACAGATGAAGGGGACTACGCTTTAAAAGAAATTAATCAGCTTTGCAATCAAGTTCTAGAAATAAGCTTTAATTCTTTGGCTGTAAATGGAAAAATACCAAATTATAATCTCCGTTGTCCTTTTAAAGGCTTATTCTCTTTTACAGAGCGTGATAGTAAGTATTTTTTTGGACGGGATAAATTAATTGAAAAGTTAAAAAATAAACTTAAAGAACATGATTTCTTGGCTGTATTAGGTGCTTCTGGAAGTGGTAAGTCGTCAGTAGTAAAAGCAGGGCTTATTCCGAATTTAAAAAGAGATGAAAAATATCTTCAAGTCAAGTATATTAAACCAGGTAAAAATCCTCTTGAGAATTTGCAATCTGCATTATCAAATATTAAACAGGAGTATCCTTTAATATTAGTAATAGATCAATTTGAAGAATTATTTACTCTTTGTAATAGTGAAGCAGCGCGAAAGATTTTTATAGAAGAATTATTAGCACTTGTTAAAAATAGAAAGCAAAGAGTTGTAATTACGATGCGGGCAGACTTTTGGGGAGAATGTGCCCGTTACACGCAATTAAAAGACCTAATGCAAGAGCATCAAGAATTGATTAGTCCAATGGAGCCTAAAGAAATAGAAGAAGCAATCAAAAAACCAGCCAAGCAGGTAGGTTTGCAGTTTGAAATTGGCTTGATTAATTCAATTTGCAACGAACTTGAAGGCGAACCTGGAGCATTACCGCTTTTACAACATACTTTGCTGGAGTTATGGAAACGACGACATGGAAGAAATTTAGTTTGTGAGGAGTATATTAAAATCGGTGGTGTCAGCAAAGCGATCGCCACTACAGCTGATAATTTCTTTTACAAAGGATTATCCAAAGATAAAGAAGATAAACAAGAAATAAAAAAAATACAAGAAAAGGTCAAAAACATTTTTTTACGATTAACTCGTTTGGATGAAAGTTTTGAAGAAATCAGGGATACACGTAAGCGAGTTTATCTTAAAAATTTGTCACACAATGATGATTTAAAGGTGATTGATGAACTAGTACAAAAATTAGCAAAAGAGCGGCTATTAGTAACCAACTATGAGAAAAAAAATATGAAGGAACAGGTGAAAAGACAGTAGAAATTGCTCATGAAGCTTTAATTAAACATTGGGATACATTAAAAGCTTGGTTAAATACAGACCGTCAAGATTTACTATTTCGTCAAGATGTTAATAAACAAGCCAGTGATTGGAATAATGGTAAAAATAAAGATAATGATAAAAATCAAGACAACGAAGAATATTTACTGCTTGAAGGCTCTCGATTAGAGCGTGCTAAAGAGTTATTAGATAAAAGTGGATTTTTTAACGACGATGAAATTGAATATATAAACGCGTGTAAAGCAAAGCGCGATCGCATCAAAAGTAAAGAATTAGAGGACACTATTTCTACTTATACTGCATACGCTCAAACACTTTTTGTTTCCAATAAAAGGCTGGATGCGTTAGTAAGGCTTATAAAAGCAGGAGAAATGCTGCAAGGAACCAAAATTAGTGAAGATGCAGAATTTAAATTTTTGGTATCATTTGCCCAGATATTTAATGAAGTTGCAGAATTTAATAGTTTTGATGGGCATGATGATGAGGTTTGTAGTGTAGCTTTTAGCCCAAATGGACAAATTATTGCTTCTGCTAGCTATGACAAAACTGTCAAACTTTGGAAACGAGATGGAACTTTAATTCAAACTTTAGAGGGTCATGAAAACATAGCTACAGATGTATGTTTCAGCCCAGATGGAAAAATCTTAGCTTCTGCTAGTATGGACAACACCATCAAAATTTGGCAGAAAGGAACAATAACAAAAGATAAAATTGACCGATATTCTAGCAAATGGTCAGTCCGAAAAACATTAGCAGGTCATCATGGTTGGGTATTGACAGTCAGTTTTAGTCCTGACGGTAGGCTAATTGCATCTGGAAGTAGTGATAACACTATCAAACTTTGGGATAACAATGGAGAGTTAATCAAAACCCTCAGCGGTCATCAAGATCCTGTTGTCAATGTGACTTTTAGTCCAGACGGTAATATGATTGCTTCTGCAAGTCAAGACAAGACTTTAAAGCTATGGACACGAGAAGGTGGATTAATTGCAGATATTAAAGAACATAAAGAGACTGTTACAGCAGTAAGTTTTAGTGATGATAGTAAAACATTAGTTTCAAGCAGTCGTGATTACACTGTTATACTCTGGAGTGCTGAAGGACAATTCCTCAAAACGCTTAGAGAACATAAAGATGATGTTGAGTATGTTGCTTTTAGTCCAGATGGTGAAAAAATCGCATCAGCTAGTAAAGATGGCACAATCATAATTTGGCATAAAGATGGCTCTTTTTTTAGAAATTTAAGAGGGCATAAAGATAGAATAACAAAGGTCAGTTTCAGCCCGGATAGCAAAACACTTGTTTCTAGTAGTCGTGATAAAACTATAAAACTGTGGAATTGCAATAGTAAATTTGAAGGACATACTAAGTTAATTTACAAGATTAATTTCAGTGCAGATGGTAAAACAATTGCCACAGCTAGTGAAGACGGAACAAGTAAGATTTGGGATTGTAATGGTAGATTACTGCAAACCTATGGCGATCATAATGGTGGGGTTTTTGATGTTAAGTTTAGTCCTGATGGAGAAACTCTTGCAACAGCTAGTGAAGATGGAAATGTGAGGCTGTGGAAGCGTGACGGAAAATTACTTAAAACCCTTCGGAGCCATAAAAGTGATGTTACGAGCATTGCTTTTAGTCCTGATAATACGATGGTTGTCACGGGCAGCCTTGATGAAACTGTCAAGCTTTGGAGTATAGAGGGATTTTTGTTAAATACTTTTTATGGGCATTGTGATTCTGTTGCAATAGTAACTTTCAATCCTGAAGGCACAATGATTATTTCAGGTAGTGGTGACAATACTTTTAAAGTATGGAGTCTCAAAGGTGAATGTTGCAAAAATATTAATGCTCATGAAAGTATTGTTCATCTTATAAAGTTTAGTCATGATGGTAAAAACATTGCCACAGTTAGTAGGAATGAAATTAAAATTTGGGATAATAATTATGAACTACTGCAAACGTTTAAAGTAGATACCAAAGGTATAATTGAGGCTATTACCTTTAGTTCTGAGAATGATACAATTTCTATAATTTCTGAAAACCAAAGTTTAGAATTGTGGAGCCTTAATGGTCAATTACTGCAAATAATAGAAGGAAATGATAAAAAGATTGATAGTGCTAATTTTAGCCAAAATGGCAGCGTAATTGCTGTAGCCACTTGTGAACACAGGATAAATTTATTTAATTTGAATTTGAAGCAAATATTGACAGATAGTTGTAACTATATTAATGACTATATAAATAAAGATGATACTTATGCTTAATAACAGTTTTTTAATTGTAAACAAAGTAATTTAAATCCTGAATCTTAATATGTTAAGATTTTATAAAGCTGTTAATTACTAGCTTTTTATGAGATTTACTTAATTGCTCTACATCAAGAAAAGAGTTGGATTAAATTTGTTCATTTCAACAAAATTATAATTATCAAAGTAGGACAAGTATGAAGCCACAAAATGCTAATATCAATTCTCTAAATTCCACAGACAAAACCTTACAATTATCACAACCAATCATGAAAATATTAAAAGCTTCTACACTGATTCTTCCCCTGCTCATAACAACGGCTAACCTCAATGAGTCTCTGGCTCAATCACATAGGAATATTTCATCTAAATCTACTTCAATTTCTAAAACAATTGCTAAACAAAATCTAAGCAATAACTCACCTACATCTCACCTAATATCTCAGAGTGAGCGTAAACAGAATTTAAATAATCAAAAGGGCAGGTTGCGGTTTGTCAATGATACACCCTATACAGGAATAGTTCTCCTGTATAGGCCTGGTGATGGCAAGCAACAGCCTAATAGATACGCTTATATTCCACCTTGCCATTCTAGAGAACTTGCAGCAACATACAGCGGTTATTGGAAAGTCAGCTTCAATGGCACAGAACCAGTTGCTATTGGTGATGTATCTGAAAAAGAAAAAAATGGTATTTTCTTTGAAATAGAATTATCAAGTTTAAAGAGAAATAATGAGTTAATAAAAAATTGTTTATCTGGGAAATTTATTAGCCCAGATCCTGTTTATGATCCAGAAAAAACAGAGAACCCAAGAGAAAAGATATTTAAAAACCTTATTCAACAATTAGAAATAGCTAAGAAACCAAACCAGGATAATCTAGAAAAAATTAAAGCCTTGGATGATGCAGGAAAGAATATATCAATCCTTGAAAAATCTCATATGGATGAAATACTTACAGTGCATTTTAATAAATGGGAAGATGTTTTTGAGAAAGCAGCTACCATAGACTTAAAGAATCCTAAGCAAATAACTGAATTTAATATATTTTTAACTGAAAATGGACTACGAAATGTAACAAAACAAACAATAGAAAGTATGCAAAAACTATGGGGATTAAAAAAACAATGGTTTACTAGATTAGGCAAAACTAAAGAAGCTTACATAGCAAAAGAAATATCGCAAAGCAGTTTATGGAATAGATTGAAATTGTTGGGGAGTTGGATGTGATTACTTCCCGTAAAAATTCAGATTTTTAACTAAATCAAACAAATATTATGTCAAATAATAACAAGGAAGAACTTCTATTCTTCAATGGTATCAATGGTTCGACTGGTGAATATTTGCTACTACCGCTCACACCTGAACAGATTTCTAAAATAGCTCAAGGTGAAGAATTAGACCCAGCACATATAAACGAACTTCAAAGGAAAAATAGACAAATCCAAGGTCTAGATCCTGAGTTTGCACCCATAGAAGGAGTTGATCCAAAAAACTTAGCAGAAACTGGTTGGGGAGTTATTTTTGCTTATGGTGCTGACTCAGCAATTAAAGAAGCTCTGAGTCCATTATTGAAACTGCGCCAACAGCAAGCTACCCAAAAAAAAGAACATTATTATCAAGAATATATCGACGTTAAAGCATATCGTCCAGGAGAGACGAAAAATAAGTTTTTAGCTCGTCATAACGTAGGGCCGGGGCCTGCTGACCCTGATAAAATGCCTTACTACTTGCTCATCGTTGGCGACCCAGAAACTATTCCCTATAGCTTTCAGTACCAACTCGATGTGCAGTATGCAGTAGGTCGGATTTATTTTGATACGCTACAAGAATACGCTCAGTACGCTCACAGCGTTGTAGCAGCAGAAACAAGTAAATTACCACTACCCCGCACAGCTAGTTTTTTCGGCGTGCAGAACAGTGAGGATAAAGCGACTCGACTGAGTGCAGACCAACTAATTAAGCCTTTAGCGGAATGGGTAGCCAAAGACCAACCAAGTTGGAATGTGCAAACTTTACTCAAAGATGAAACTACAAAAGCTCGGTTAGGGCAATTGTTAGGGGGTAGTGAGACACCTAGCCTGTTATTTACCGCTAGTCACGGTATGGGCTTTGATAATGGCGACCCACTCCAAGAACGTCACCAAGGGGCAATATTATGTCAAGACTGGCCTGGGCAATACAAATGGCGGGGAGCAATTCCCGAAGATTTTTACTTTTCTGCCGATGATATCAGTAATGATGCTCGGTTGTTGGGATTAATCACGTTTCATTTTGCTTGCTATGGTGCAGGTACACCAAAATTAAATGACTTCGCCCATCATGAATTTAGTAAAAGGTCAGCTATTGCTCCCCATGCTTTTGTTGCTAATTTACCAAGGCGCTTACTGAGTCATCCTCAAGGGGGTGCGCTGGCTGTAGTTGGTCATGTCGAGCGAGCTTGGGGGTACTCTTTTATGTGGGAGACACCTGGGGCGCAGTTGCAAGTATTTCAGAGTGCTTTAAAACGACTGATGGAAGGTCATCCTGTGGGATCGGCTTTAGAGTTTTTCAATCAGCGTTATGCAGAACTCTCTTCTGACCTCAATCATCAATTAGAAGAAATTAAGTTTGGGGCTAAAGCTGATGATTTAGCTGTAGCTGATATGTGGACAGCCAACAACGATGCTCGTAGTTATGCAATTATTGGCGACCCAGCAGTGCGGTTGGTGGTAAGTAATGAAAATGTTGTGGAACGTCCAATTATAGAAAAGGTGACTTTCCAAGCTACACCTATAGGAGAAAATCCCGTTCAATCGGATGTAATGGAAGAACAACGCCCCACTTATCTTAATCAGATACCTTCACAGGATTGGGAAAAGACTCCAGCCAGTGTCAAAAAACTAGTGGAAGATATGGCACTGCGGCTAGAGGAGCTATAACAAAAACTAGAATCTGACTGTTCCTGTTAAGTCTCTCTAGCCAATTACCAAATCTTACAAATTTAAAATCTTAGCAGAGGAAATAAATCAGAAAATTTGCACCTATTTGAAAAGCTGTAATGGTTTAGATATAACCATCAGATTCAGATTTTTGTAAAAGGCGATCGCACTTCAAAGGACAAACAATATTGAAAGAGATTTAAAGCCTTAATCAAGTAATTTGGAACCAGTAAATACTTACAAAATACGAGGTAATGTATGTCTTGTCCCAGCGCCTATGATTCCTACCACGTAAAATCTGGAGAAACACTATATATTATTGCTGAAAAAGTATATGGTGATGGTCAGTATTGGTGGCAAATTAGAAAGACAGATGGTTCTGCTTTCACAGAACAAGAAGCACAACAATTACAGATCAATCAAGAAGTTTGTGTATGGAATTCAAAAAAGGGGCCAGGGCCATTAAAGCCGTGAAGTGGCACCGAAGTATTGGTAGAAATCTCAGAATTAAAAATATTTTTTCTCTATTACTTAATACAAGGTGTAAAGTATGGGATTTTCTCAAAATTATCCTAAAGTTCCTGAATGGATACACAAGCCCGAAGGATATAAAACAGGAGAAATTGTAAAATACCAGGGCAATATATTTATTGCTGACTTCTGGGCTTCAAAACCGGGGGAAGGAGATCCGAATACTAATGGATGGCGATTGTATGATGAATTGTACGATCGCACCTCTAGCCCTGCAACTGAGCCAGCTAAGATTATTGGTTATATTCCAACCTGGCGAAAGCAAGAGGGATTTGACTATGCCAATGCAGAGATGTACTGCAATATTACTCATGGCATCGTCTCGTTTCTCATGTTTAGTGAAACCGAACTCGGTCAGTTTGAACCCAAAACTGTCAATGATGTCAATGCTATTCTTAGAGATGTTATCTTCACTGGACATCAATGCGGAACTCACATTTTGATAGCTCTTGGAGGTGCAACAGATTATGGCTTTCTTTACCTCATGGAACGCATTGGTAAAAATCCTGCTGATCCATTGCTCCAAAAAGCGGTCAAAAATGTAGTTGATTTTGTCGAGTCAAATGGACTGGACGGAGTAGATCTGGATTTGGAGTGCTGGTGGGATAAAAATAATGATGCCAATAAAGATCAAGGCGGCAGACTTAAGAGTGATGGAGCACATCCCGCAGGCAAAGGATTGACGGAATTTGCCAAACAATTGAAGCAAGCGATGCCAGATAAAATCATTTCATCTGCTGTGTTTGCCACCTCTTGGTATGGTAATTGTTATGACCCAGAATTAATCAAGTATGTTGATTGGCTCGGTATCATGACCTACGACCTAACTGGCTCTTGGAATCAATCACCAGTAGGACCTCAAACCGCACTTCTAAAAATTCGCAAACAAGAGGTTTATTCAGCCGAACAGCAGGGAGAGTGGCCTAGAAATCGCAAGAGTTCTGTGAAAGCGACCGATCCCATGTTAGACAACCCAATTCTTTCTGTAGAAGACTCGCTCTGGTATTGGACGAATCCCTTCTTCACTAACTGGCAAGGAAATGGACAAAAGCTTCCGAGAAATAAAATTGCTACAGGAGTGCCAATTTACGGATATGATTTTGCTTATGGTAAAGAGCCAGATGATTTGAGCGGTCAGGTTCCTCCTGGTTATAAGGTAATCCGTTATAAAGACCTCCTAAATCAATTTTCTAATGCTTCTAAGGCAGATAACGCCAACATTAAGGTGTCAGGAGATACCCCAAGACCCCCGTTTATCTCGGTTTTAGGAAGCTACCCATATGCTCATAACATTTACTTTGAAACGCCAGATACTGCCGTTGCTAAATTGGATTTCTTAAAAAGGGTTGGCGCACAGGGAGTGATTATTTGGGAACTATCTAATGATGTTTGGGAAAGCGAGGATAGCATCACCAAGGCACTGTATAAGAATTCAGGCAATCCTCAAAAGCAACCAAAAAATATAGACATACTGCCAAACGATGCTGTTGAAACAGATGCAAAGTCCCCAGCAGTCGCGGTCAACGACGATGGCATTGCCGTCAAAGTCTACGAGAGGGATGGAGCCTTATTCATTCGAGTTGGGTATTATGTGGAGGAGGGATTTAATTGGTTATTACAAGAATTCAAAGCAGATTCGGGCAGTGAGCCTTCTCTAGCTTTGAATAATGAAGGGTATGTAGTTCTTGTCTACGAAAAATCTAGTACTAACCACGATCTCTTCTGCCGAATAGGACGTGCAGGCTCGTCTGGTTTCTTCTGGTCTGGTTCGCCGCAAAAGTATGGGCAAGGGATTAGACCTTATGTGACACTTTCCAATGCTAACTTGGTTATCGCAACTCACCAGAAAGGCTTTGAGCTATGGAACCAGCAATTAGTCTACAACGTAGGCAAAGTTTCAGGCGGTGTCATCGACTTCCTAACTCAATCTATAGAATATGTAAAAGGGCGCGAACCAGCCATCACAGTTGTTGAACAAGATAGCAAAACTGTTGTTGTTGAAGTTCATATGAGTGATGGTATCTTTGAAAAGCTGTGGGTTCGCGTTGGAGAGGTACAACCAGATGGACACATCAATTGGTGGGGCAGCGATGTAGAATATGACACAGGTAAGCATTCCTCTATTGCTGCAACCAATGATGGTTATATAGTTGAGGTACACCGTTCAGATGGTGAATACGCCAAACTGTGGTACCGTATCGGATACCTTGATATATCTGCGAAGGGCGTAAAGTGGATCACCCAGCAAGCGATCGCCTATGCTACTGGTGAATATCCCTATGTCTGTCTGGCACGAAACCATAGAAACTACATTCTGATTGAAGCACATGGGGCCGATGTGTTCGATGTGAATACTGAAGACGAAGAAAGTCCGCCAAATTTTGTTTCTATGAGAGGAAGTATTCCCCTCGTACAAGAAATACTAGAACAAAGCGATTTTTTCGAGCGCGTCAGTGTTGATTTAGGTAGCCACGGTTTATGCCTTAGTGACGACAAGGAACAGTTGCATCGCTGCGAACTGCAAATTGCTCCCAGCCGCGCTCAGGCATACTTTGACTCTGTAAAACTAATTTTGAACTTTATTCCTTTCGTTGGAGATTTGGTTTCGATTATTGAAAACTCCATTGCTTGCAGAGATGGCGAAACGGCAGGATGCGTGGGACTTAGCATAGACGCGGCATTCCTTGCCCTAGAGATAGTTCCTGGTCTAGGAACCTTAAAAGGGACAGGCAAGGCCGTTGGCAGTGCGGTGGAAGGAATCACCCGTGCCTCCCGGCAAGTTCCTACTGACAACCTGATACGTACTTTAGATGAATCTAATCTTAATGGTCTTGGGCGATGGTGGCGCAAACGGCAGGAAGCTCGCGCCAACGTTGATTGGGACGAAGCCTTTCCCTGTCTGCGATCGGTTAGCCCTGATTCACGCAAGCTCGACGCATCGGTCAGCAGTGAAGACAAGAACTTTAACCTCTCGTTTGATATATCGATCACTCCATCTGTACAGGGCATTGCAACAACCAGCAACCAGATTCCAACCTTAAATTTAAGCGATCTGTCTAATAGTGATCTGTCGAAGATAAATTTAGGGAAAGAATACAATAAATTTATTAAAGGATTGCGAGATGACTTTGAAAAGGCTCATAAAATAGCAAGCCCAGAAGAACGGAAACAACTGGAAAAATTAACCTTCTTAAGACATATCACTATGGGCAAGAA
Source organism: Nostoc sp. LEGE 12447 (assembly GCF_015206985.1). NCBI lineage: Bacteria > Bacillati > Cyanobacteriota > Cyanophyceae > Nostocales > Nostocaceae > Nostoc > Nostoc sp. LEGE 12447. The sequence goes on from NZ_JADEXT010000037.1 coordinate 26,470, forward strand.
GACCTTAGTGCTTGAGTTTAGAAAAAGCGATCTCTACATTGTTAAAGCTGGGACTCCAGAAGACTTGCAAGAATTATCTGAAAAACAAACACGTTATCAAAATACGAGTAAAAGATTAATTGTAAATAAAGAGAGGATAACAAGTGATTTTGAAGAACTCATAAAGAAAAATTTTAGTGCTGATAATTATGCCTCAGAGCATTTACGTTTATATGCTGGACTCTTTGCTGAAGCGACGCGATTTGGCTTAGTGCGTAAAGGTTTTGCAGATATTTTTAGTAGCAAACAAAAAGAATTCGACCTTGCAAGGTATACCGAATTAATCAACGATTATCAAAAAATATCCCATGCAATTGCTGGGCCTGGCGATCCAAAACGTTTACGTGTTGGCATTGCCGATCCGGAACTAGGAGTCAGTGGTGACGGTAAAAGCTACAATACATTCTTTGACGGAGCTACTTGTAAAACTAGGTATCCAGGCAAACAGTAACAATGATATTTTGTTTTCTCCCTCTAATCAAAATTTTATGAGTGGCATAGGTCTGAGTAAGAATTTAGTTTTTCACAGGAAGATTAATATGTTTGATGGGTTTTCTCGACGGCAATTTGTCAAACTTTCAGGTAGCATCGTAGCTGGAACGGCAGCAGCAGGAAGTGTGCCTTTAGTTAACTTTCTTGCAGCTAATGCTCAAAACTCTACAGGATATAAAATTGTTGGTTATTTTGAAAACTGGTCTCAATACCGTCAAGGTGGCGGACAATTTCTTCCTGCACAGATTGATCCATCGCTATATACACACATAAACTTTGCTTTCGGAATTTTTGGCTATATCAGCAAGGGTATCGATCCAAATAACCCACATCTTACTGGTGACTATAGAATTCAACCTATAGAATGGAACGATCAGACAGTACTTTATCCAGAAATTCAAAAATTGAAGCAAAAGAACCCCAATCTCAAAACATTGTTGTCGATTGGGGGATGGGGATTTAACGATCCTCAAGATCCAACTCAAATAGGTACTTATACGTACCCTCTCTTTAGCCAAATGGCGGCTTCATCAGCAGGAAGGCAACAATTTATTAACTCTGCAATTGAATACGCCCATAAATATGGTTTTGATGGGATCGATCTTGATTGGGAATACCCTGCTGTCACGGATAGAGGGGGAAAACCGGAAGATTTTGATAATTTCCTCACTCTTCTCAACGAGTTCCGCAATGCAATTAATAGTGATGCAGCCGCGCAAAAACTACTTCTAACTATTGCCTCACCTGCAATCCCAAAAGGAGAGTCAAAAACTTCTCAAGAGTTTTTTCAATGGCTTGCTCAGTGTGCCAGATATCTGGATTGGTTAAATGTGATGTCTTATGACTATCATGGTGCTTTTCCTGACGATAAAGTCACAGGAGTTAATGCTCCATTAGCAGAAGATTCTACTCCAGGAGGAACATTCAGTATTAAAAATACCGTTGAAGCTTATTTAGAATCTGGAATTCCTACTAGCAAAATCATTCTTGGAATGGCTACTTATGGGCGAACTTTCAAGGTTTCTAGCCCATTGAGCTTAAGTGATAATGGGCCAGGAAAACCTTATAGTAGTGCTGGAAATGCGGGGCCAGCAACTGTAACACCAGGAGTCCTTTCTTACTACGAAATTCAGAACTTGATATCAAGCGGTTCTCTGACGCGACAGTGGCATGAACCAACCTTAACCCCATATGCCTACAATAGTCAAACTGGGGATTGGGTCAGTTATGACGATGCTGAGTCAATCGGTTATAAAATTAGTTATTTGATTGAGAAAGGATTAGGTGGTGCAATGATTTGGGCTATTGGCCTAGATCAATTTCAAAACGGCTTTCCTCTCATCAAACACGCAAAATCTATTTTAGACAACCCAGTATCAAGACCAAAGTTACCATTTACTCTTATCTCTGGTGAACGCAGATATAATGAATACTCCTTTTTATGTAGCCATAATTCTTTTGTGAATTATGATAACCAATGGACTTGGCCTAACCAAAGCTATTCAATATCTAAACAACTAAATAGTGGCGTTAGATCTTTAATGCTTGACACATATTTTAAGGAACCTGGAAGTGGAGATGTATTTGGAGTAATTCCAGAGCCAGGAGTATATTTATTGCATGGAGTTGATGATCATGGTTGGGTAGCTGGAATTACTTATGGTAGCATTCCTGCAAAGAGGCTATATGAAGCTTTAAATGATGTAATCGAGTTTCTTAAAACAAATGTGAGTGAAGTAGTAACTGTTTTCTTGGAAGACTACACTGAAACTCCGCGATTAAAGGATGAACTGGAGAAAGTTATAGGGTTGAAAGAATTAATCTATGATCCTGATAATGATTCTAATTGGAGAGTAAAAGAAAAGAACCAATGGCCCTTTTTATCAGACATGATTAAGTGGAATAAACGCTTAGTTATTTTCAGTTCTCGAAGCCATGAAAATGCAAACACACAAATTGGAGTTGCTTATAACCGTTCTTATACAAAAGAAAACTTTTGGAGTCTTGGTGATTTAGGTGACCAATGGGATTGTCCTTCAAGATGGAATGACGGTCAGTATGTCGATGCTGATTATCCCAAGTTGTTTGTTTTCAATCATTACAGAAATACTCCTACTGTGATCACAGCAGCTATTGATAATCACTATGACAAAATCATGGACAGAATCGACAATCAATGCTCTAAAACAGCCAAGCAGCTTCCCAATTTTGTTGCTGTTGACTTTTTTGAAGTCCCGTTAAATGAGAGTAAAGCACAAGATGTTGTCAATGAGTTAAATAGAAGATGGTAAATCATGTGAGGTTGCAAGTAGTAAGGTAGTGTGATCGCCTGTGACCAGACGGAGCGATCCTCGCTTCCCTTCGCCCCAACCCTTCACTCCATCCACTGCACCCAATAGGGAGCCTCGGCCACCAACTGCCCAAACATCTGCGGCTGTGCCTGCTCCAACGCCACCAGCACCCCCCAGTGCTCGTCACTTGTAAGGGTGGAAAGAATTCTTTGACTGATAGCCTAGCTAGTTTATGATCATTGCATTTATGTCCTCAAACCCAGTCATACAAAGGTTTTAATGGTTTTCGGAGATGTCTATTTACTACCTAGACTAGCCGTTATGCACATTTTTTCGTCAAGATACTTATCCAGCAGGGTTTTTAGAAACACCATGCATTTGCCCCATCGACAAGAGTGATCGTACAACTTTTCGGTCTACTAATTTGTCTCTCACCAAAGTCATCAAAGAGCATTAAAATCCACTTACCTCAAGAGAAGTCGAACTATGTCGCAACCAACCTCGGATAATACTGACTCTAGCGTAGCAAAAACCAATGAGGGCAATGCACTCACTTATTATCGATATGCGAATAACCAGCTTATAGAAAGGGCTTCAACAGGACTGGCATTGCAAGGGGTTCTCATCGATATCAATGAAGAAATTACATTGCAACCACGAGCGAAACTCATCACTATTGAAGGTGATGCTCAGTTTGTCAATCCATCCCATCAGGGTATTGATCGTACTGAGGAATTTAAGTCGCAAACAAAAGAAAGTCGCTTTAAAAAGGTTGTCGAAAAATTTGGCTCCAATATAAGTGCTTCTGCTGAAGGAAATGCTTTAATCAACTGCCTACAAATAGGTGGTGATTTCAAGATTACCAAAAATAAGGTCAGAGACGCTACTGCGGAAGTAACAGATAGTAAAGAAACTTCTTACTACTCGCGAGTTCAATACGCGGTTGTGCCTACAGTAACTTGCATTTTAACTGACAACCAAATCCGTATCGATGGCGCTGCTTTAAAGGAATTAAAAGTTATCGATATGCAGTTAAATCAAGTTGGTTATGAATCAGAAGTAACCAATACTTGTCGGCGTTTTTTAAAAACCTATGGCTCCCATGCCCTCTTGGGAAAAGTTACATTTGGTGGCATTTATTTAATGTCTGCTTTTTTGAGTGATTTTTCAGAGTCTCAAAAAGCAGAAGCTAAAAAAGCTGTGAACGATAAGATCGCAACTGAATTCAAACTGGCTATATCAATTATTGCTAAGGGCAATGTGGCACTGGAGCAAACCTCTAGCACTGACGAACAGACAACTAATCAGCAAAGTAATATTGCATCGCAAGTGCGCTTAGAAACTAATCGATTTGGGGGTTCGCCACAAGCTGAAAATCTGCAAGATTGGAAGCGCAGTTTACTTGAAAATGCCAACAGTTGGGCAGTAATTGGCAGAGACGATCTGCGATTATTAGGGGTTTGGGAAGTTATATGTCGCCACTATGCACATGAATTTGAGTCTCCGCAAAAACTGGCGGAATTGCTCCACGCAGAATGGATGAAAATTAGTGGCTTGAAGACTGATTTTCGGTACTTTGTCGATAAAATCGGGGAAGTTCGGAATCGTATCAATAATTTGTTACAAAATCAAATCCCTCAATGGTTGACCGTTCAAGAAGTACCCGCTAGTCAACATTTAAAAGAACTGGTTAAATTGCGGCGAGAAGTAGAGGAAACAGTCAATAATAAAGCTTATTGGGGACAAGAGTTTTTATCCAATGTAGTTGTTTGCAATTATCTCAACTGTATAAAACATAACAATGAGTCTAATCAAGAGGCTAAGAATTTGATGCGTCAGTTGTTGACATCGGATGACGCGATTGTCATGAATGACTATACACAATATAAAGATGTCTTTGATTGGCTCAATAAATCAGAAGATAACGAAAAAATCGTCGTTCCAGATATTTATGATGTTGATGCTCTGATTAAGTTAATTGTTCAGCTTAAACAATTGATGGTAGAAGATAAGCTAACCGGAGATTTGACTCAAGTCTCTGAAGAAATGATGGCTAAGTGTAACAAATACTTGGTGTTAGCCATTTTAAGTTTGCGTTCTGAGTTGAGAAAACAAGATGAATTGAGTGAACTTGCTCTCTTAGTTTTGCTGCTATCGCTTGGTTATATTCCCAGTCTGAATATTTTCCCGAAAGATTTGAAGTCAGAAGAATATCAGAAATTAGCCGATATTTTGAAGGAAGATAAAGAGCAGCACTTGGGGATTATGTCTCAAGAATATCGTCGAGAAAAACGAGAAGCTCATCTGCTGCTAAAGGTTCTAGATTCAAGAGCTTTGAATTTCGAGAAAGAAAAGACAATCGAGTTTATTAATACAATCTTGCAACCCAAATTCAAGTCGGCATCTCTTCAAAGCATTCTCACAAGATACAACGTTGGAATTTCATATGAATGTGCCGATGCTCGTGAAGAAATAGAAGCAGTCATCAATCCTAAAGAAATTCCCCCAAATATGAACAATGATTTATCAGAGATTTTCAAGCAACCGGAAGGGATTCCATCACCGGGAGAGCAAACAAGCAGGCCACCTGCACCAGAATCTCCTGCTCCCATATTGGATAACCTTCTCAAGGATTTGGGATTGAGTCAGTATTATCCCAACAAGCTGAGACGGGAAGAAGTCTATACAATTACCAAGTATTCTTTAGCTGAAAATCCTTCACGCAAGCCGGAGGAACTATCACTCTATTTCCTGACTAATCTACTAGCTTTAAATCACCAGGCAAGATGGCTGAAAACTGACAGCAAAGAGGCAAAATCTTCAGAGAGTGAAGAAGAATGGTGGCTTGGAAATAGCGATGGTGATGAGTTAACCAAGAAAGATATTCATCCCTTGGATGTAATGACAGCAACATTCCTCTGTTGTCACCCCATTATTCGCCAGGATTTGGTGGTGAAACTATGGGAGTGTAAATTAGCTATTCCCCTAGTGATTCAAGAAAGTGAAAACCATGCCCCGAAATTCTTTTTGTGGGCAATGCGTGCCCTGGTGATGAGGTGGAAGAAAACACAAGGGGGACAAGTTCGCTCAGAAGAGCGCACTATCGCTGATTATCCGATGGAGATGGTGAGTTTTATTCGCTTTGATCGGGCTGAAATATCCAAATCAGTCCTCCTCAATGCGGTCATGTTTGGTAATAATCCGCACGATATCTTTTTCCACAAAGACTCAGAAGGCTCCAACCAAAATCGCCAACTTGCTGAAGGCACGGTAGAATTGGCGTGGCATCTACCTGAAGTAAATCAGAAAAATAAAAATGACGCATCGTTGCCAGGTGATGGCAACAACCAAAACGATTTTGAGTTTGACGATATTACCGCTTTTGCCAATCTGCGAGGAGATGCACGCAAGCATCCCCAGCAATTAAAATTAATTAAGCAAATTTCCTCACATGTCGTCATTTTCACTTCCAGTAAGCAACTAGAAGACTCAGCCGTCCAAGTTGTTCGTGAATTATTAGATGCTGGCAAAGTGGTCATTTTGTTATTGACCAATAAAAATATTCAAGAAGAAGATAGGGCAATAGTTCGTCAGTTGATGGCGAATTTCCAGAACGAGCGCAACCAAATCACCCTGATTAGTATTGCTGATAAATCCCAGCCAGAAATTCGGGATGAAGTGCGGAATAAGTTAAGAACCTTGAAACCGACTGCTAACTCAAAAATCAGCCTAGCAGACTTGGCAAAGGTTATGCAGCAACAAGGGATGGAAGTTGATGAAGAGGAATACTTCTGTCAGCAAGGCATTAACCAAGCCGCAGAGATTTTAAAACTCGTGCGTCAGCATCCGAAAGAAACACGGAAGGCTGAATTACTCCCCCTACAAAGCAAATGGTGGAAAGAATGGGCACAAGCAGATAAGAAAGTCGTGCGGACAAAGGGCAAAGATCCTAACGAATCTTCAGATGTTTACGTAAAGAAACAAAAAGAACGCAAAGCCCATAGCCGACTACAGCAGATTGAGATGATTCAGCAGGGGCGGCTACCGAGCGTTACACAACTCTTCCTCAAAGCACTATTCCAGAACGAGCTACAGATACTTGAATACTTTGTCAGACAGTTAAAACTAGGATTGGATGCGCTGTCACGAGCCGAACTCCCCGATTTATATGCTGCCTATGGCGAAAAAATGATACAACTAGGGCAATATCAAACCTCACCAGAATCAGCATCAGAGTCAGGAACGACTAAAACTGATGCTCAAAGAAAGCAAGAACTTCAAGCAAGAGACAACATCAATCAGGAACTGAAACTAATCGACGAACAAATTACAGCCCAGTCTTTTGGGTTAGAGCATTTACTACGAGAAATTGGACAGGTGTATTTAGCTGTCAAGGGGATTGAACCCCGTAGCCAAGAACAAGAAGAACTATATCAAAAACTGCCCCAGATTGCGGCGAACTTACTCTTGAGCGGTTATCCACTAGAAATTATGGATGGGGAGGTGAGTTCCGTTCCATTGGAGTGGGTGCAAGCAGTCCTAAGAGAATTCACCCAGATGGTGCAGCAGCAGGAAACAGCAAACCCTCGTATCTTTGTTTTATCAGCAATGGGTATTCAGAGTTCTGGGAAATCCACCCTACTGAATGTAATGTTTGGGCTACAGTTTGCCGTCAGTGCTGGGCGTTGCACGAAGGGAATTTACTTGCAACCGGTAAAACTAGCACCGGAACTGCGAGAACAGTTACAGGTTGACTATATTTTTGTGGTCGATACAGAAGGGATAAAATCACCGGAGCAATCCTTAGAGTCAGAAACAGGACATGATAACGAACTATCTACCTTTGTGATTGGTTTAAGCGATTTATCGCTGATTAAAGCATCTGGGGAAAACTCCGAATATCTGAAAGACATCTTGCCCATATCTGTGCAGGCATTTTTAAGGATGAATCAGGTAAACTTAAAGCCTAAAACTAAAATTGTTCACCGCAATGTTGATACTTCATCTCCAGAAAAACTAGACAAACAAAACGTAAATCTCAATAACACTCTCGATAAATATACCGCACTTGCTTATCAAGCAGAGCGTCAACCCGTTCGTCCTTTTCGTGACATCATCGAGTTTGACCTGAAGAAGGATGTGGAGTACTTGGGGACATTATACAAAGGAGTGGCTGCCCGCAATCCCGTAGACCCCGACTATAGCAAGGGTGTCAAGGGACTGACTAGCAAAATTATCTATGGAATAACCTCCAAGAATATATCATCGATAGATAAATTTGTAGCGCATCTTGAGGATTTATGGGATGCAGTCAAGAGAGAGGATTTTGTTTATCAATTTAAGAATACGATTGAGATTCAAGCACGTAACAAACTCAACACGTTCTGGGGTGAAATCGTTCGAGAATTCGGCGAACAAATTGCTAGTTTGCTTAGTCGTGCTCATACGGATATTAGTAGCTGTGCTTCAGAACAAAATTTATCGAAAGTTGTACAACAGTACGAAGAAGATTTGTCAAAATTAGTTCAGGAAACTTGGCAAGATCAGAAACAGAAGATTGACAAGTTTTTTGCAGAGCCAGATGGTCAGCACGAAAACGCCATAAAAAAGTGGGAAGCAAGCACTGCTAACGACCTTGATGATTTGCGCGACCAACAGCAAAGAAACGCCAAACAACGGATTCAAGATTATCAAGATAGTCGCCTAGCTAAATTGAAACGTAAAAAAAGTTATAGCGACTATAAAGAAAACGTTATTCCTAACCGCATAACTAACTATGTCAGAGAGAAGAAACAGGGCAAAAGCAAAGCAGATTTGCTTGCCATATCAGACTCGGAATTACGCCAAGAGTTTGAAAAACTATGGGTAGAGTTACTCGGTGAAATCCCGCGTCCCGACTTGAAACCAGCACGAGTATTAATAGATGCTGAAGAAATTCTTGCTAACCATCATCAAGATATTTACAATCTGATTATCCAACGGAAGGATGGCAAATCTCTTAAAGATTGCCAAGGAGAAGATTTTAAAATTACCGACCAATATTATCAAGAAAAGGGTTTGCAAGTAATAATAAATCAGTTCAATCCAAATGAAATTTTGAGAACTAACAAAATAATTGAGAAGCTAAAAGATGATGTTTTAGAAGATTTAAACGAAGAACTTGGCCGAATGGAAGACCAAGTAATTAAAGCTGAATATGACAAAAACTATTTGAGGAAATTTCTCACAAAAGTTGATGCACAGTTTGAGGAAAAATCTGAGAATTTAAGTAGCTTGTTAAATCTAAAAGGTTTTAGTCTGACTCGTCAGTGTAAAGCCGATCTATTTATGATTATTTGTGGGGAGGCAATCCGCAGACTTGAAGAAATTGATAAACTGTGGCGCAAAGCACAAGATCCAATTAGCGAGATGAATGAGGAGAAAGAAGACTTCTGGCAGCTTTTTCTGACCATCTTCCATAGTGCTAACTTAAAAAATGCGGTTGTGGGAACGCTACTAAATATTATCCAACAAGGAATTGTCAAAAAAATAGAGAATGACCTACCAGATAAGGTCGCTAATATACGTCATGCACCAAAATACAGCAAATTTTTCAGGGACAAGCAATCACTTATCGCCAGCATAATGATTGACTTAGCCAAGCGCGAAAATTTTGCCGATTATATTGAATATATTCGCTATCCCAAAACTGCTCTAGAAAAGTGGATTGGGCGTAATATTGATGACTATAACAAGTGTGAAGGAGGTATTAGAGGGATGATCGAAGATAGCATTAACGCCTCAGTTGAGACGGCAGAACAGGTTATTAAAAAGACAAATACATCAATTAAAACTAGCCCAGCAAATTCCCGTTCTATTTTGGATTGGACTAATAAATTCTTGGAGCATAAAGGGTCTGATTTGATTATTGACAACTTAGAGCGAGTCAAAAGGTTGTACAGTCAATTTCCAAAAGAGGATTTCACATTCCCCGATGATGAGATTAGCAAAGAGTTGCAGAAAGTTAAGCAACAGCTACTCAATACATCTGAGTTGAATTATTTTTCACAAGCGAACACTCAGCAATACCAAAAATTACGAAATCAAGTAGCTGAGAGAATCATTGATGAAGTTTTAGGTTGTGTTGAAGCCTGCCCATTCTGTGGAGAAATCTGTTCCCTTGGTACCAAAAATCACAAAGGTACTTCCCATGCTACTTTGAACAATATACATCGTCCACAAGGGGTAACAGGATTTAGAGACAAAGATACACGCAAACTCATAACTGGAATTTGTTCCGAACATGTAGCGGGGGAGTATCAATTCCAAAATAGCGATACTAATTTCAATTGGAAATCCTACAAGCAATATCGAGATGTGTATCCTAATTGGGATATCAAGGGGGATTTCTCAGTAAAAGCCGAAGATTACTGGAAGTGGTTTATGTGCAAGTATCGCACTGAGCTTGCGCGACAATATCATGTGGAAGAACCTGATATACCTTATGATTGGAAGAAGATCACAAAAGAACAAGCCACTGAGAATTTACGCAAAATCGTGGATAATAAAGGCTAGTTGCGAATATTAGCGATCATATGCGGGCGTTTCACGCCCGCAAGCTTGGTGCGATCGCCAAAAAAATAGTAGTTTATGATACTGTTTTTTAGAAAACGGGGTGGATATAGCGAAGACTCTGTTGGCGAATTCATGTAAATGACAATTTATGGGGTGACTGTACGTTCGCTTATTTTTGAAGTGTGAAAGGAATTAATGCCTTACTGTTAAAGGAAACAATACGATTTTGGATATCCTAAAACCTAACCCGTGTAATACATGGCGAAAGGAAAATAGCCCTTTCCATGTATTACATGAAAACTCTGGCTCATTAACATCCTCATCTGTAATACTAGATATTACACTTCAAACTTCACTAATTTCGGGTTAAACTTACGATGTAATACACGGATGAGGCGAATGTTAAAGCGGGACATTCAAGGGAAGTTCGCTCTCAAAGACGATGATTATCGTCAAGTGCGCTCTTTAAGATTAACGGATGAAACCTGGAAGGCTTTGGGGATCGAGTAGCGAATGCTTGGGTATGACTAGAGCTGATTACGTCGAACAGGTGATTAGAGAGAATGTTCACCCAGGTATTACACGGAAAAAAGAGTTCGTACATGAAGCCAAAACTAGTGTTGTTGAAGTTGCGAGCGCGCCTCTAAAGGTGGCAACACTTGAAAGTTTACGTAACCAAGTCATAGTGGAATTGAAGTTAGGTAAGCAATCACCGGGCTACAAAGCAGCACTTAAAGCCCTCAATCATTTTATTGTGGTACTCAATAGCGAGTATACACAACACTTTTGATTCGCTGTTTTGTATCAGTAAGCGGGGAAAACAGTGGACATAAGTTCTGAGCGGATTGATGATATTCCCGTAATCGTGGAATGGCTTGTGAAGATGGGGATAGCTAAATGTATTGACCAAAAACTCAAAAAACCACAAGGAAACCACAAAGGCATGAGTTATGGTCAATTGAGTGTATTGTTACTGACATATATAATTACTCAATCAGACCATCGGTTGTGTGCTGTGGAATCATGGGTAAAGGCACATCGAAGGCCCGTTGTAGGCATCGCCTAAAAGAGGTCAAAAAGTCAAGGTTTCATTCCTGGAATCCATACCACATATTTAAGTTATGCTGTCAATGCGTAAGTCCTAATTTTTTCATTACTTCTTAACCTTGCTTGCGAACAAGAGTAATTTAGATGCGTTTGCCCTGACCATGATACTAATCATGGCAACATCGATCAATATTTCCGAAGTTGCGACTAGTTTTTCATAATCCTTAAAATCGATATTAGCAGTATCGATAAATTTGTAATAGTAGTAAAAATTAAGTAAATCTAAATTTTTTAACTAAATATTTGCTGTATCTTTATTTAGCCTTGCTCCTAGCGTTTATAAACAACTCTTTATCTTCTATAAAAAAAAATATAGGTTTATATTTATTATTGATTTCATCTTTAATATTTTACTCTGCAAACATTTTAATTGTTAAAATCCCCACACCACTAACAGTCTTTCACCAAAACCCGATATCTATATCTGCAATACCTAAAAGTTCTTAAAAGCTTACACAAGGTTCTAGTGGGTCATTTGGCACGCTTATAGCCATAAAAAAAAAGTTAATGGCAAAGTAAAAGTATGAACTGCTAAATCTAAGGAGGGCAATGTAGATATGTCACGTTGTCCAAAAAAACCACTACGTTCGTTGACGGAACAAGAACGAAATGTGCTGTTAAAAATTAGTCGTGCTGAAAGTCAGCCAGCAAGTCATGTTATACGGGCGAAAATCCTACTGTTGGTGGCATCGGGAAAAAGTTATACCCAGGCAGCAACAAGCGTTGTTGACGTTCTGGGGATGCGGTTTCACAGTTAGTGGCTCGTTTTAATGCTGAAGGATTATCAGCAGTTGCACCTCGACATGCAGGCGGGCCGACAATAATTTACGGTGTCAACGAACAAGAACAAATCCTGGCAGGTGCTACGCAACCTCCAGATCGGCAAAGAGATGGAACTGCTAATTGGTCACTCAGCACCTTACAGAAACATTTACAGCATATAGATGGCTTGAGCGACATTAGTACTTACACAATTTGGAAGGTATTACATGAGGCTGGTTGGAGTTGGCAGAAAAGTCGAAGTTGGTGTGCAACTGGACGCGTCATGCGTAAGCGTAAAGCTGGAAGTGTAGTAGTTCAGGACCCGGATACACAAGCAAAAAAGCCTTGATTGAGCGAGCCTACAAGTTTGGTGAGCAGTTAGGGATAGCAGTATGGTGTGAAGATGAAGCTGGCCCCTATTCCACTACACCTTATGTGGCCTCCAGTTGGCAACCACAAGGGCATCCGATACTGCAACCACACGAATATCAACCTAACGGTACAGCAAAACTATTAACGCTATTTCACCCAGCTAGTGGAGTAGTGCGAGTCAAAGGTGTTGAAACTTGCCCTAATACTGTGTTACACGCTTGGCTCAAACAACAATTGAGTGATATCATCCAGTCTTTGCCACAAAGTACAACAGTTTTATCTATTCAGGATAACCACGCTTTATGGTCAAGTTGGCGGCAAGGATTAAAAGTTAAATTTACCTTACCTGAAGAACTCCCACATGAGCGGATGTTACTGGTGTGTGACAATCTGGTCGGCCATAAGACTCCTGATTTTGTGGTTTGGCTATGTCATCAAGGTATTCTACCGTTATATACTCCCCTGGGCGGCAGTTGGCTCAATATGGCAGAGTCTATTCAACGCATTCTTAAACATCGCGCACGCTTATAGCCAACATCCCAAAACCTCTGGACAAATTATTGACTGGCTAGAAACCGTGGCAAGTTTTTGGAATCAAAACCCAACTCATGACAGAATGGGCAGGTAAACGATCTGCTCGTCGTCAACGTACTCGTTGGCGATCGCACCAACATCGATTAGGCGGTTCTGGTGCTTGTACCACTCGACACATTAGAACCCCTAAAATTATTTTACAAAAATGGCTATAAGCGTGCCAAATGACCCATTAGTGCTATAGCTTCTGCTGTTTCCCCCGAAGAAAGATTATTTATGTATTCAGAAAATGTATTTATGGGAGTGTTTGATGTTTGGCGCTCAATCAAAAATTCGATTAGTTCTTTGGCTTGTGTATTGGAATCTGTTAATTTTATATCAGATATTGATTGGGAAGTTTTTGAACCATAAACTAACTTAGCAAGCTCAATTATTTCTTTTACTTTGTCAATGGTCAGAAAATTTATCTTCATCATAATCTTCTCCTCCTTTTGGATTTAGACTGAACCAACATTACTTTTTTAAGTGTTATATCTTTTCGCTGATTCCCTCGCTGGAATACTGCTTGCATGAACTCTTACAATGCTCAGGTTAACTCCTATTGTATTTGTTTAATATTGAGACTTAGCCAAATTCTTAAACTGTCCAAACCGCTCATCAAACAAGAGATTAACAGTCGTCTCACTACTAAACCGACTTTTTAAAACTGAAACTTCAAAAATGCCTTTTTGGGTAGTCTGCTTGTCGTAGTAATCTTCTCGATATAAACCCAACATCACAGCAGCTTCTTGTTCAAATCCTCCAGATTCTCGAAAATCAGCTTTGGTTGGACGCTTTTCGGAACGAGAATCAACTTCTCTTTTTAACTGCGCTAAACCCAAGACAGCGCAATTGAATTGTTTAGCAATCGCCCTGAGTTGTTTCAAGATGGAGTCGATTTCTTGCACGCGGTTTTCGCCACGTTCACGGCGCATTGGTTCAATCAACTGCACATAGTCCACAATCACCAAACTGACTGACCCACAACGAGCTTGTATATCTTGCAAATCACCCTTGATTTGTGAGGTGGTGATTACAGGGTTGTCATTTAACCAAAATGGTAGCGCCATCGCATCTGCACAAGCTTGAGCCAAAGGATTCCAGTGAGATTCCCGGAGTGCATTGCGTTTAAAAAGCAAGTCAGCAGGAACATGGGGTGCTGCCAGCCTTGAGAGGGTCTTTTTGACCATTTGTGAGGCAGACATCTCTAAAGCAAAATAAGCGGTTGTTAAGCCGCTAGCAGCAGCCCGAATACCAATATCTAATGCCCAGGTGGACTTACCGATGCCGCCGCGACCTCCAACAACGGTCAAAGCACCAAAAGGCATACCGCCAATTACCGAATCCAAATCATAGAATCCGGTAGGGACATTCACCTCAATCGCATCTTCACCGTTATTGGCCAATTCAATCTCGGCATAAACGTCAGGAATGATGTCAGCCATTAGCTTCATCTGACAAGGCATAGTTAATTGGCGCAACTCTAAAAGTTTTTGTTGTCCCATTTCGATGACTGAAGTGGCAGTAGTTTCAGTCAAAGGAGCATCCATCGCGTAGCGTGCCATTTGTAAAGCCGTTTGGATCACCGCTCTCAATTGCGCTTTTTCTCGAATCAATTCTGCTAAGGCATCGATGTTAACTGCTGACACGCAAGAGTTAAGCAAGGATGCAAGTTTATTTCTTCCGCCAACATTATGCAACAGTCCATGAGATTCCAGCCAACTGGTAACAAACAATAAATCCGTTGGTTGCTGAGACTGGTGCAATCTGACTGCGGCTCGGTAGATGTCCTTATGCGAACCAACGTAAAAATCTTCTGGTTGCAAAATCTTAATTACACGAGCGATCGCTTCGGGGTCAAACAAAATGCCACCGAGTACTACTTCTTCAGCTTCAATCGCCTGGGGCGGTAAGCGGTTAGGCATTGAAACTACGTTATCTGGGGCAAAATCTGATGAAAACATCGCTTTTTCTCCTGCTATGCTACTTTTGTAAATCTTCGTGCTTGTCTGATTTCGGGTAGTACTGCCCTCAACTCATTAGGGGCAGCATGAGCCGTTTGTATGGCTTTTTGTTGGGCAAGGCGTTGAATTTCGGCACTATGAGCTTGGTTATAGCGCTGCATCAGGTTCGTCCACCCACCTTTGGTTTTCTCCCAGGTATTCATGACTGCGATCGCATGAGTAATTTCAAGTTGTGCAGAGCGTTTCGATTTCGTGGCTAATTCTTGTGCTAGAAAGTCCACGACTATGGGGTTGAAGTTCTGGTACAAGTTATTCAGCTTTCGCTCTCCATTGCGCCAAGGTAAAACCCAGCAATTCCACTTGATTGTTTCTCTGACAAGCAGTGGTAGAGAATCATCACTCATAGCAGTCGGGTCTGTTAGCCAAGCATCAATCAATTCTTTTACGTTCCGGGCTGTCTTGTAGGGACAGGTTAGTTGCGGCTTATTCGTTTGTTCGTGTTTCTCGAACGACCCCCCCGCAATAGTTGATCCTCTTGAGGGATTATCGGTTTGTTGCGAAGACTCGGATTTTTTTAACAACGAAGTGGGTTGTTGTGGGGTTGGTTCTTCTGGGGTTGATTTTTCTAAGCTTGGTTCTTCTGGAGTTGGTTCTTCGAGTTCAATTTCTTGCGTTGTTAAATCAAGTTCTTCTTTTTCACACACACTCTCTTGGGTGGGGGGCGCGGGTGGCGAAGCCAGGGGCGCATTGTGTGTAATCTCTGAAGTAATCTTTGAAGTAATCTCTGTAGATTCTATATATATAGAGTTTGTTGACCGTGAGCAACTGGGATTGTTGACGGTCATCGGACTAGCTTGTTGACCCTCAGCAGACAAGTTTTTTGAGGGTAAGCAAACTGAGTCAGTTTGTTGACCGTCAACAGACTCAGAGATTTGAGAGTATTTTTTTGTATTCTTGTTCTTTGGTCTAATGGATGTGAAAGAGCCTTTTTGAATGGCATCTAAGAAGTTATTCAATACTTTGTGGTTGAGCCGATAATAAAGTCGTGCTGGAGAGCCTTTCAATTGGGTTTCTAAGATATTGATACTGGTGAGATGATGCCTAATTTTGTCTAATTCATAGCGATTTAGTGCTGTTTCTAATGTCCATTGTTCATAGGTTTTGTAGAACCATCCTTGTGGGTCATTAGTTCTCAAATCCCAATACATAGCTTGGCTTAGAAAAAGTCCAGCACTAGCACTACCAGCTATCGTGGCGTAGACTCGATGAAATGCTATTGTGCTACCAAATATTCCATCATATTTGTTATTCTTTTTAGTTGTCGGTGTTTTTGTAGCTTGGGATAAACTCATAAATATTTCCTCTTCCTCAGCAGTGAATGAAGTAATTACTACGCTTTTGTCAATCTAAAAACTCTTGAAATTTACAAACTGTTCACATCTTTTGTAGATAATTGCGTCTTTGTATTACTAAAAACGCTTGGTTTAGTCTTCTGAAGCATTCGTTTGACCGTCAGCAGATGCTCGTTTGACCAGCTCTCCAAAAGCTTGGCTTTCATGTTCTCGTTCTAAAATCTGTCTAATTAAAGTACCAATAGGAATTTTCTTCCACGTAGCTACAAGGCGAAATTCTTCGTAAGCCTTTTCTGACAAAGTGATCGAAAGCATATATCGTTCTGGCATAAGGCTCTCCAAAATCTGAGATAATTCAAAAATACGCTCTGCGCGTCTGTTAGTACTCATGTACTAAAATTATATCGAGATTTTCTTACAATTGCCCTACAATTGTCATGCAATTGTATAGATTCTGTTGATGGTAAATATCCTAAATTCTCTATTGACTCAATCGTTCGAGGTAGTTAACAAGATATCCTCATCTGTTAAAAGCAGCAGTCCCATCAAACCGATCCCTTTCGTTGTCCCACTAATGCCTTTATCTCTTACCTCCAACGTGCGGTCGAAAAGTTAGATTAATCCGTGTACTAACGACCTTATTGGTCTTCGGAACTTGATGCAGATGTGTGGACTGACAGCCTGGAAGCATTACAAGCAGACTCCCATGCTCCAGCCAAAAGTCAGTCGGCTTACCCCCGATGGGCTTGATTTGGAATTTCCTCATTGAACCCAGACTGATGGATGCGATTGCAGGATTTAGCCCCATCGAAGCTTCATTGTCGTTGTGCCAGCCGATACTGTCTTGTCCACTCCTGTACTGGTTGCCGATGACAATGCGGAAGCTGTAGCCAGTAGCCGCAGTAATCCTATCTCGCAGTTGGGCCAGCGATGAAGTCCAAGGTAATGGTTTGAGCAGTACACTCTTGGAGTAGAGGTAATCACAGCCTTCATCGCCATAAATGCACTCCAGACGCGGAACGGGCATAGTTTTACCCAACATCCTGATTTGGTTTTGCTGCCATTGCAGTTCTTGGCAATGTTGGTAGAGTTCGTCGGCTTCTTCCTTGTTCAGAAATTCTGGATAATAGTTGACTGGTAAAGTAGGAGCAGATTCGGGAAATAAAGTTAGTTGTTGCATAATTCTCCTTTGGCAATCGCTTGAACAATTTCTTCTGCCCGTTCTTGTGAAATAGCCTGTTCTGGATTTTTGTAAAACCCAGCGATCGCCGACTTGGGACGAATAATAATTTGCTGCCCTGTTGCGCGTTTGTCCCAGACAAAGCACGAGATGGTGATATTATCTGTCGCCCAACGAGTACCCCGTTTATCCTTGCGAAAACAGAAGCGCGGCATGATGATTACAAGTGACGGCGGATGCTGCTGCAAGAAATCAGCCCGATCATCACAGGGTTCGAGAAAGCTGGTTAATAGGAATGCAGCGACACCCACACGCGCTTTCTGGTAAGCATTTTTGATGATTGGCGCAGCAAATTTAGTGCAGATCCAATCGCACTCTGGAAACCTAGCCCATGACTCGGATAGTGTTGCATCCAGATGGGAATCAGCCGATTTATGTGGATCAATATCGTTCGTCCACATTTGCTTGGTGTAGGGCCACACCGATAGTAATGAGGCGATCGCTCCATGCCCCACACAAGGCTCACCAATGACACCAGATAACGGAACATGGCGCAGTAGTTCAGTTGTGAACCATGAAGGTGATTCGTAAAAGTTCAGTGGATGTCGGGTTCCTGTTTCAAGAACATCTGTCTGAGGTTTTAGTAATGGTGTAACAGTCATGCTGCCTCCTGCGGTTGTTGAACAATCGTTGCGCTGATAGATTCAAAATCAACCTGAAATATATTTAAATCAGGAGTTATTTCGCCACTGTTATAAAGTCCAACGATGTGGTGTTTGATTGCATCTTCTGTGAGTCCATCAGGAATGTGAATGTGGGCTTCACTAATGATTTTTTCTACTACTTGAACTACGACTTTCATAAATACTCCTAAAACTCAATTCGGTTCAAAGTTTGTAATTGTGCAGCAAGTGTGGTAATAAAATCCTGTAGTTCTTCTGTTGCTTCTTGAGGGCTGATTGCTTTTTCAGAAACGTAAAGCCTTGTATTCTCTAAATAAAGTTCTACACGAGTCATATTTGTATGTAGCGAAGTCAATAGTGTTAAAGTAAATTTCTCATATTTGCAAAAGTAGTATTGACATTCTTCACTCAGAGATTGCCCTCGCTGCCATTTGATAATTTCTGTATCGTCATCGTTCGCAAGTTCAAATTCAACTTCTTCGATTGCAGTGAAAGCCATAGCCACACACGCTCTTTCTGCTGGATGTGTAGCTGATTGCATCCGATATGATTCGGGGACTACATAGCCTTGGATCGCGTAGAATTTCTTAGCTAGTTTTTCAATGAGTACATCTTTCTGGAAGTAGCCGAGTTCCATATCTTTTCCCCTCAAGGTAAAATTTACCTTTGTTGTAAAAGTCTTAATTCTTGATTACTTGGCGATCGCTCTGCTTGACCAATTACCAATGACCAATGACCGATGACCAATGACCATTAAGCAGTAACTACAGCTTTCTTACTAGCGAAAGCTCCTGCCTGCCTTAGCGCTGCACCAGGACTGGGATGAGCGAAAAATTCTTCTATAGCTTTGGTCAACCCAGCCGCAACAGCCGGATCGTGACAAGCGTAGACATAGATGGGCTGTTGAACGCCGTTAACCAATCGCGTTTCTTGGCGATCGCCCAGATGTGGGTAAAACGTGCGAACCCATGTGCCCAAGTGTCCCCGATAGTAAGTGCCGCTCAGGGGGACTTTTTTTCCAAGTTCAATCTCAGCAAAATTCACAACCCCTAACCAGCGTTCTTCTGAAGGGGTTAGCAATTTCCTGTTGTGTTCAGCCAGAAGATTCCCGGCATAGTCTTTGAATTGCTGTTCCATGTATGGGTTGAGTCTGCCACCAGTTAACTCAGCTAAAGTTTTCATGGCCAAAACAAGAGTATGCAATCGCTGTTCAACTGGGGGGAGAGTTGGTGTAGAGGGTTGTTCTTGTGTTTGAGTAGCAGGTTTTGTCCAGCCCATAATGTCTTGCATCCAGGCACGAACACCGATCCGGTTAAAAGCTTTGCATACAAGTCTGGCTTGCTGTTTGCAGTACCGCCCAGCATCAAAAGCGTAATATTCAATAACGGCAGCAACACCCATATCAGGTATTCCCTGATTCCAGGTTTCCAGTGCCGCAGGGCTAAATCCTTGTTGTATAAGGCTTTGGGCTAATGCAGAGGGTTCCAGTGCCGCACTTAGTAACGCACGACGAAGCGAAGAATCTTGTACATCTGCCAGTCTTGCAGTTGCCCGAATAGTGGCTTTACCATGACCGTTAGAGTCAATAGTGATTTCTTGCTTTATCTGTTCAATGATTTGAATGATTTCGATTTGTGACATAATCGTTGCTCTGGTTTTTTCAAAAGTGAATAGTTGTAGTAATAATCGAAGCCATAATGAAAGTTAGTAGGCTTATAAAGTTGAGCTATTGCCAAGTAAGCTGAATATTAAATTGGTCACAATGAGTCTGAATGATTTGTTTAATGCTTACAGAACACTTTCCAAATAAATGAATCCTTTTTTGATGATTAGGATAGTAATGCCCATAGACTAATATTTGTCCTACAGCACTTTTCCATGCAGACGCTTTTTTAACTTCTATGATTTCACGATCAGTCAAAATGTCTATTTTTCCAACTGGAGTATTGACTTCAACTACGGGATGAGACATTTTTTCAACCTTTTCGATAAGAGAAAGTTTTACTTGGTTTTCTGGAGAATACTGTCCTGCGGTAAATTCCGAATCAACCAAACCATCAAAATTTTTGTATTTGCTAAAATGCTTAATAGCTTGCCTTGCCCTTTTAGTGCAGCGTTTACCAGCTTCAAAGGCATAATATTCAAGTATTAAATAAATGACATCATCAGATATACCGTTAATGCGCCAAGAATCAATACTTATGCCTTGCAATTGGATTTTTTGTGCCAGTTTTGAAGGTTCTGAATTAAATGTATTTAAAGTTTTACAAATTGTTCCGTTACTCACTCCAGCTATTCTTTCTACTGCCCTAATACTGATTTTGTTTATACTATTAGAGTCAACAGTGATCTCTTGCTTTATTTGTTCGATAATTTGAGCTACTTCGATTTGTGACATAACTTTAGTTGGGTGATAATTTTTCGTTGTTGATTAGAGAGAATTAGACATTCACTCGCACCAAACTTTTTTCGCCAACCAGTGAGAAACGATTAAGTATAGTTGGTGTTTCAGCCAATGTTGGCGATACTAATTCGACTAGGTAAAACCAAAACTTATCCACAAGTACAACTCCTAAAATCAGCCGTTTCTTTGTGTCATCACCATAAGAACATAGGATTATTTTCTGTCCTAAAGCAAAAGCAGGTTTTTGCACCGTGAGAGCTTCTAATTGACCAGTCCCAATGATTTGATGTTCTGTAGCGTGAACAATTTCATTACCACAAATGATTGTATAAAGCCAGCATTCATATTTCCACTGGACACCAGAACAGTAACCAAATGTTCTCGTAGTTTTCAGGTAAACTCTCTCCAGTAAATTTACCTCAACGGGCGGAATTGTTTGACCCCAAGGCGGGGAAATATACCAACTGGTTTTAAGTGCGTTAACGTAGTCAATCATGCTTTTTCCTCTGGGATTAATAACCTAAAAATCTTCGGCAATCTCCAACAAAAAACCGCATCCAGTGTTTTGTATTTGCACCAGTTCTTTATCCAGCAGAGTTTGGATAACTGAATCTGAGAATTGGAATTGCAACCGATGTAATGGAACGCAACCACCACAAAGCTGAATCGAACGCAGCAAATGATTGGCTCTGCGGTCAAAACTGGGGTCAACTGTCTTAGGCATTTGTGAAACCTCCGGTTAATACGGCTAACTGTTGTTGCAGAATAGAGATTTGCTGTTGATAAAACTCAATCTCTGCGGTAATTTCTAAAAATAATTCTTCTGGTGTAAGCGGTTGGATTTGACCCTCTTGCAAGTACGATATTTCATCAGAATTTTTGTTGGGCATTAATACATAACGCCAGCCATCATTAAATTGTTCAGCTAACTCTGTAAGCTAATCGTCACTTAAGTTGCATAATAAGAAGATGAAGCCGTTTAAAAGCGACGATGCCGCCCCCAGCCAAGAACTTTTTAACGCCAGAACAAGTTAGCTCCTTACAGCAAGCTCTAAAAGAGAGCGACAAACCACACGTCAGGGAAAGAATTTTAATTATTCTGCTACAGAATGATGGGAAACCGCAACACGAAATTGCTAAATTTTTAGGCTGTTCGCACAGAACAGTGGCATATTGGTGTATGCATGGTGATCCAGATGAGCTAGAAACTCTACATAATAAAAGAGAGTATGAACATTATCGAAAAGCGACTCCTGAATATATTGAACTGTTATTAAAAACTGTTGACCAAGAACCATCAGATTTAGGCTACGACTTCGGCAGATGGACGGCAGAAAGATTAGCCACATATTTAACAAAAGAAACAGGAATTGATTTAAGTAGCTCTCAGGTTAGGAGGATATTAAAGAGAAAAAAGTATAGTTATATCTGGGCTAAATATGACCTAGAAGATAAACAAAATCCTATTGAAAGAGCGAAGTTTAAAGAGAAACTTACTCAATATTTATCAATAGCGCGAGAGCAACCAGAGCGTTTACAGGTATGGTTTTGGGACGAGAGCGGTTTTAGTTTATGCGTGATTCGTCGCAAGGGTTGGGGTAAAAAAGGAAAACGCAAGAATGTTCCAGGTCAACGGCGTTGTGGTCGAGTAAATGTAATGGGAGCAATCAGAGAACTAGACCGAAAACGAGTATGCTTTTTTGTCAAAAAAGGGAACGCAGATATTTTTTATGAGCAATTACAACAATTAAATGAATTAATTAAGCAAGAATGGTTAAGCAAAGGAAACCTTGGTGAGGATTTTGCGAAATATGGGCCAAAGATTATTTTAATTTTAGATAATGCTAGTTTTCATAAACGCAAAGATGTTCTAGCTAAAATATCTGAAGAATTCCCAAATTTTGTTCTAGAGTTCTTGCCCGCTTACAGCCCTGATTACAACATTATCGAGTTAGTCTGGCATTCATGTAAAGAATATATTGCTCATCGGTTATTTAAATCAGTAGATGAATTAAAATCACTGCTAGATAAGCTGTTGAATCAAGGCGAGTTAGTGATTAGGTGGCATCGGAATATAAAACATAAAGGTAATTTCAGCTATGTTGCAGCTTAAATGCTGATTAGCTTACCAGAGGGATAGTAATAAAGTCCCAAGATGATGCCCTGTTGTGTACGCTGTTCCAAGTTAAAGCGAGGGTAGGGCCAGTGTTGAGGGATCGAGATTGTGGGTTGCATAGATGAATAGGTCAATGAAGGGAAAATGAAAGAAGAATTCAGGAGCCAGAATTCAGAAGTCAGAATTTTGGGGAGAGGTGGGAAAAAGAGGAGAAAGAAAGGCAGATTTTATTAACTTCTCCACCCTGCTCTTTGTTTCTTTAATCACTCCTGAATCCTGACTCCTGACTCCTGACTTCTGAATTACGCTGTGACTAACTCCGTTCTCTCCAGCAGTCGTTGCAATTTATCGCCAGTTAGCTGTTCTAAGGGTTGGTCTAAAAAATATTCATCAAAAATGGATTTACTATCAGTAGACACGTCCACCATCGACAATGAACGCACTGCATCATAGACCGAGTTAGAATACTGTTGCTGGACTGAATAACGCCTCTTCACCCACCAGTTCCTGTCAGTGCATCCGACTTGCCCCAGTTTCACGCCGTTGTTGTTGTAAATGCCATCATTGAGAATTTCAAACCCGTAATTTTGGCACTCGTTGAAGATATGCGCCATGATTTGGTTTTCAGTCGTGCATGGTGTTGCAAGTTGTTCCTGCACAGGTAATGAACCGTCTTTGTAGTGAGTGCAGATGAAGCGATCGCAACGCATTAGAGTGTTGGCACGAAATAATTCTTTATCGTTGACCATGACTACCCAAGGCTGGGTTAGATTATCGTCGTGGGTGATGCTGGCTATCAGTTGATTACCAGCATAATATTCATGATGGTCAAACGAGATTTCGACTATTGTGAGGGGTTCGGGAGCGATCGCTTGGGCTTGGTCAGTGATGTAGCTGTCGAGTTCGGCTTGGGCGAGGGCTTGGTTGTCAACTTTCTGAAGCTTAGTGAATTGGTCAGTGATAATTGCGTTTACCCAGGTGTCAGCCGCTCTTTTGTCCCCAGTAGGTGTTACGCCACGTTCGGCAGCGATTCTTTTGAGGCGCGGGACGGTGTAACGAGAGAGGGCTTGCTGTGTGTATTTGGGATATGTCATGATATAGATTCCTGTAAAGGGTTCAAAAGACGACGCTTTTGCTTACCAGGCTTGGGGTGTCGTCTTTTGTTATTACTATAATACCTACTATTAGTAGGTAAGACAATAGATAGTTATATGATAGTTAGTTATCTATTGAGCTACTTACAATAAATACTATTGATAGATAGACTACTAAAAGTAGGTTAATCTATTTATATGAATTCAACTCATGCCCGTGGAAGTAAGACTTAAAGAAATTAGAAACGAAAGAAGAATTTCGCAGAATGAGCTAGCAAGAAGACTTGAAATGTCGTTGGCTAATGTTCAGAAAATTGAGTATGGCAAAGCCAAATCAATACCTTTGGAGACATTAGACAAGTTATGTCAGATTTTGGAGTGTGAAGTTGGCGATCTGCTAGTTCGCGTACCTGATAAGGATGGTGGAAGTTCTGAGAAGGAACAAAAAGTAGTTCAAGTAGCTGATGAAGTCAAAGAAGGCAAAATCAGCACACTCAATTCAAAAAGCACAAATGCAAGTGGGATGATTGCAGCATGAGTGCAATCGCTTTAAATTTAATCAAGCCTGTAGCATTAGCGTTGCTCTCTTGAAGTGGAGTAGGGCATGAGTACCAAGAAAAATTAGAGTCGCGGCACGCTGCAACAGAGGAAAGAGAAGTGCCGCAATATGGAAAACAAGTATGGTTGGAAGCTGCTATGGGTAGAGGTAAATGAGGACAAGAGCCTGAAAGTTAACTCTTCAAGTACTGTTCAAGAGGTGGAATTATGACTAAACCATCCTCTAAGCGCAAAAAAGCCACCTCTGCCACATCCAGGGATAGCACACCGCCAGATGATCACGACCTTGAAGATATCTCCCAAGAAGAAAACCCAGCTACAGCAACAATTACAGTTAGCGCTGTTGAAGTAACAGAGTTGACCCAAGAGGAGCAAAGCGATCGCCTGCACCTGGAGCGGAAAGTGGAACGGGCGTTTTTTGAGGCAGGTAAGGCACTGGCAGAATTGCGCGATCGTCGGCTTTACCGTTCAAGTCACCGCACGTTTGAGGATTATTGTCGCGATCGCTTTGGGCATAGTCGTCGCCAGTCTTATCTTTTAATGGATGCGGCTACTGTTTTTGATAACTTGGTTGAAATTTGTGATCAATTTGATCACATTTTGCCGACAGCAGAGGGACAAGTAAGACCGATGACAAAGCTTGAACCTCAAGAACAGCAGGAAGTGTGGGTAAAAGCAGTGGAGCAGGCAGGGGGCAAAGTGCCACCAGCTAGAATCGTTAAAAATGTAGTGCAGCAAATAATGGAACGCACCCAAGCACCCAACACCTACCAGTTAGGCGAAGTATGCCAAATCCTTGCAAAAGACAACCCCGAACTCAGAGGTAAGGGCGGGTGTTGGGGCATTGTAAACCATGTGGGTGAATTTAGCTGCACCGTCAGAACCTGGGATGGTGAGTACACCGTTGGTTTGCAGCACCTTAAATCTTACAACTACCTGCCTGCCGAGTGTGAGCAGATGCAATTAATCAGCGATCGCATTAGTCGGGTGTATTCCGATTCGTTGGAGGAGACAGTCAAAAGTCTGTTGCAGTCGTTGGGGAAGGTAAATCGGCCTTATCTTACTGCTGTGGAAGAGAAATTATTGACGCTTCTGGAGTTGGAGTATAGGAGAATACCCTGAACAATTTTGGCATTTTGGCATCCAGTGGAGCGATCGCTCTAGTAATAACATAGCGTGAGCAAGGCGTACAAGCAATCGAGCGATTCATGGACGGATGCTAGGAGCGGGGTAAAGCGCCTAACAGAAATTGTTGAACTTTATTATTCCCCTACCTCGCGCACAATTATCATTTTCATTTAGGTTTTTGGGTATTTTAACTGATTGACAAAATGTACTTTATCTTTACCTCTGACAGATGCTTTAGGCGCGAATTCTGTCGCCTGAAGCCTTTGTAACTTCGTTGTTCCAATTTCATCTTATGTGCAAACCCATACTAATTTAGTTTTCATGTTTTTATTTGAATATTTTATGATTTTTGTTACAAATAAATCTAATCAGCCACTAATTTTGCTTTGATATACACTGTGTGTGATAACACTGAAGCTCAAAAACAATATCTGAAGTTTATAACTGCCCGGCAGCTACTACAAAAAGGCAAAAAGCAACAATCAGCAGTGAGAATGCTTTATTCTTAAAGTCTTTAGTCCATTTCCAGATAATGGCTTTATTTTTGTCGAATTTGTACTAGCGTAGATGTGATTGCTGAGAGAGAGCGAGAAAATAGCATTTTTTTAGGGATGGAATGAATAATTTTCGTATGTGTACCGTAAACTCACTGGGTAGAGTGCTTCGGGTTCCATGCGGACATGATAATTGACCAATAATTCCTTGATGGTAACAAGCCTCGGATTTATCGATGAAATCAATCGAAAATCCTAAATCCAAAATTGTCTGACAAGTTATAGCAAAGTGCTGTTAGCGGTAGCGGGGCGTTTAGCCCGTGCTGAGTGCTGAGTGAGAGAGTAATTAACTTTCGACTTTCGATTTCATTAATTGCAGTGGAGACTATTTGTTATGCCGACAACACCAACATATCCAGGTGTATATATTGAGGAAATTCCCAGTGGTGTACGTACAATTACAGGTGTAGCCACATCAATTACTGCTTTCATTGGCAGAGCTTTGCGTGGCCCCACAGATGAACCAATTACCATCAATAGCTACAGCGATTTTGAAAGAATTTTTGGTGGTTTGTGGGTAGAAAGCAGTTTAGGTTATGCAGTACGGGATTTCTACCTAAATGGTGGTTCACAAGCGATTATTGTGCGCCTATACGAAAGAGAACAAAACAAGGAGGAAAAATCTCCACTTGCAGTGGCGGGATTAACATTAAAAGCCGCATATCAAGGAAGATGGGGAGAAAATCTGCGAGCTACAGTTGATGTAGAGGTTTCCGAAGCAGTCGCCAAGCAAATGGGACTGAATAAAACGGACTTATTCAATCTCACGATTCGGGACCTTACTCCTGGGGGGACACAAGAGAAGTTTTTAAATCTGGCGATCGCCCCCAACAAACCCCGTAGTATTAATAAAGTCTTAGAAAATGAATCAAAACTGGTTCGTTGCACATTACCAAATAGCTTACCCACAGCCATCGCAGACGCACATACAGCTTTCCAAGCCCTGATTAATGCCAAGCAAGCCAACCCACCAGTACAAACTAATATTAACAATGCTACGACTGCATACGCTGATGCTGTTAAAAACCTAGACGATGATTTAACTAAAGCAGAAAAACAACTAGCAGAAGCCAAAAAAGCAGATCCCCAAGTACCAGGCGATATTCAAGCTGCACAAACAGCCGTACAAAATGCAACTAATGCCAAAGCAGCATCCAATGGTGTCAACTTAATTAAAAATAGCTTTTCTCCTCCTGAAACTGGTCAAACTCAGAAAGAAGGACTCTACGCCTTAGAAAAAGTTGACTTGTTTAACTTGCTGTGCATCCCACCTTATATAGATGGCGATCCAGATGTCGACTCTAGTTTAATTGCGGAAGCGGCTGCTTACTGCGAAAAACGTCGGGCTTTTTTGATAGTTGATGCGCCGAAGAACTGGAGAACTAAAGATGATGCGAAAAATAATATAGATAACGTCGGTACACGTAGCAATCATGCGGCCGTATTTTTCCCCCGCCTGAAACAGCCAAATCCCCTACTTGGTGAACAAATAGAAGATTTTGCCCCCTGTGGAGCAGTAGCCGGAATATTTGCTAGGACTGATGCCCAAAGAGGGATTTGGAAAGCACCAGCCGGACTAGAAACAAATTTAGTTGGTGTACCCCAGTTGAGTGTACCTTTAACAGACCCGGAAAACGGCGAATTAAATCCCTTGGGAATTAACTGTTTAAGAGCTTTTCCTGGTGTGGGACGTATCGTTTGGGGTGCGCGTACCTTACAAGGAGACGATCGCTTCGCCTCCGAATGGAAATATATTCCTGTCCGCCGCACAGCTCTTTACATCGAAGAAAGCCTCTATCGGGGGACACAATGGGTAGTATTTGAACCCAACGATGAACCCCTATGGGCGCAGATTCGCTTAAATATCGGTGCATTCATGAATAATCTTTTCCGCCAAGGAGCATTCCAAGGACGCACTCCACAAGAAGCTTATTTTGTCAAGTGCAGCAGCGAAACCACTACCCAAAACGATATTAATTTGGGAATTGTCAACATCGTAGTTGGTTTTGCTCCTCTCAAACCGGCAGAATTTGTGATCATCAAAATTCAACAAATAGCAGGTCAAATTGCAGTGTAAACCAAGAAAGGCAAAAGGCAGAAGGCAGGAAGCAGAAAATTTAAGAATAAGTTTTTGGCTCTGCCACTTTCTTTTCTAGCTACTCAATTTATTTATGGGAATTCACCTTCTGTTTCTTGTCTCTAGGATAGCCGTCTTCTGAAGAATTATGAATTAGTCAAAAAGGAGTAATTAATCATGGAATTTACAGTTAACCCTCAGCGATTTGACCCCTATAAGAATTTTAAATTTCGGGTGAAATGGGATGGTAAATACGTGGCGGGCATTAGTAAAGTTGGGGCTTTAAAACGGACAACAGAAGTTGTCAAACATCGAGAAGGTGGTGATCCTAGCACATCACGTAAGTCTCCAGGACGTACCGAGTATGAAGCCATTATGTTAGAACGTGGTGTCACCCACGACCTCGAATTTGAAAAATGGGCGAGTAAAATTTGGAATTATAAAAATGCCCAAGCTGGAGCAGATCAAAGAACTAAAGAAGTATCACTCGCCGATTTTCGCAAAGATATTATTATCGATGTGTTTAATGAAGCAGGACAAAAAGCAATATCTTACAAAATTTATCGCTGTTGGGTTTCTGAATATCAAGCTTTGCCAGATTTAGATGCAAATGCTAACGCTATTGCTATCCAAAATATTAAGTTAGAAAACGAAGGTTGGGAACGGGATGACGAAGTGAAAGAACCCAAAGAAGAAAGTTTCTAAAATTGTTGATGGTTGACTGTTAAAAAGGATCTTGGTGGTGGGTTGCGCTATTGCTCCACACAATCTATAGGACTCCTGTTTGATTCTTGAACAAAACTTTAGATCAAACCCTAATCAAACGGGCTTTTCAGTCTCAGTATGGTTTCAAAAATCAAATCGGAGTCTTATACTTCTCAAGTTACTCTTTGCGTACCTTTGCGCTACTTTGCGTTTTGAATTCTTTTATGCGTAGACTCTCATCTCAGGAATTGTTAACAACTTGGGAGCAGGGATTGACACAACAACCCCTGCAAAAAGCATTGACTTTGTTAACTGCGGCTTGTCCAGACAGTCAAAATTTAGCAACCCTGAGCATCGGTCAACGCGATCGCTTATTATTCACATTACGGGAGTTAACTTTTGGTTCACAGGTGCAGAGTGTTGCTGCTTGTCCCAAGTGTGGGGAAAAGTTGGAACTCAATTTTCAGATTGCAGATATTACCGCCGTCGCTATCACACCAACAACAGAGACTTTTCGGTTGCAGGTAGAGGGGGGAGAACTAGAGGTACGCTTACCTAATAGTTTAGATTTAATGGCGATCGCTACTTCATCGCATCAACTAAGTCCCACCGCACTACTAGAACGGTGCTTACTCAAAACTCCTGCTAGTGTCCAACTTAGTACCGATACAATGAAAGCGATCGCTCAAGCTATGGCTAAAGCTGATCCTTTAGCAGATATCCAACTTGATTTAGCTTGTCCAGCTTGCGATCATCACTGGCACTCTCATTTTGATATCGTCTCATTTTTCTGGAGTGAAATTCATGCTTGGGCAATTCGCACTCTCCGGGAAATACATCTGTTAGCTTCTGCCTACAGTTGGCGAGAGGGTGATATTTTGGCGATGAGTTCCTATCGACGGCAATTATATTTGGAGATGGTAAGACGATGAGTGACTATCTCGGTAATTTAGTTAGTAGAAGTATGAATCAGCTGGAGACAGTGCAACCCCGACTACCATCTCTATTTGAACCGATGGGGATAACTACTGGCTTAATCAATGAAGATTTCCAGTCGGAACAACCCACAGAGGTAGTAGCAACTCCATTTCCAGCAGTACCCAGGCGAGAAAGTGTAGATATATCCGTCAATTACCAGCCTACAGCATCGCCACTTCCGAATTTTTCCCAATCACCCCCCCTCATTCAACTGACTCCATGCACACCAGATTTATCTCCCATCACTCAACTTCACTTTGTTGAGTCGTCAACTATTCCCCAAACAACGTTCACCCCTCACGAACCATCACCACAGCCCGTAAATCAGCCACAAACTGTCATCATTCAAAAAAGTACACCAACTATTGAACCTCAACGCCAAAATTCACCACCAGTCATAATTCAGCAAATAGTTACGGAAAATACTGTAAATGAACGCATTGTCACACCAGCACCAACAAATCAAAAACATACACTCCATCTAGAAGCAACAAGCTCAAAACCTACACAAAATGAGCTTCCGACTATAGAAACAATTACGACACACCAAACACAAGTGGTGATCTCGCCGCAAATTACAACTACAAATTATCTAAATGAGCGTCAATCTTCACCAACACCCACCCCAGCACCCATTCCTACTATTAATATCACCATCGGCCGAATTGAAGTTCGAGCTACAACCGCCACATCACAGCCAAAATCATCACGTCCCGAACCTCCAGTGATGAGCTTGGAAACCTATTTAAAGCAACGAGGAGGTAAATAATTATGAGTAACGCTTTGGCGATCGCTGCCGTCACTAGCACCCTCCGCTATATACTAGACCGCAGGTTCAATTCTCAAGGTTCTGGGAGTGTCCTCGTTACCACCAAACCCTTAGATAAAGCCCGTGAGCAGAACGGTGATAATAACAAAGACCAAGTAAATCTGTTTCTCTACCAAACCAGAGAAAATGCTGCTTGGAAAAATATGGATTTACCCTCCCAAGTAAAATTAGGCGAAACCGGACAACCACCTTTAGCATTAAATCTTTATTACTTATTAACAGCCTACGCTCAAAACGAAGACTACCCAGACCCTACTAGCCACACCTTACTAGGGGAAGCAATGAGCGCTTTTCATGATTACCCTATTCTCAATCCCCAAGATATTCAAAATGCTTTACCCACTGCGGATTTAGGTAATCAAATCGAAAAGGTACGCATCACAACCCAACCCCTGAATTTAGATGAACTCTCCAAACTGTGGACGACATTTCAAACCCAGTATCGCATTTCCACAGCCTATGAAGTTTCCGTGGTGTTGATTGATAGCACTCGCCTTACTAAAACACCACCGCCAGTATTATCTAGAGGTGCTGGTGATTTCGGGGTAACTACCCAAGCTGACTTGATTTCTCCTTATCCCACCATCACAACTATCAATTTTGATGTCATTGAAGCTGCGAGAGAAAATTTACCAGCCTATCAAAAACCACTATTAAAAAAACCAACGGCGAATTTAGGTGATAACTTAACTTTAATTGGCAACAATTGGGATGGCGATACAGTGCAAGTCTTATTTAACCACCCCCAACTGAGTCAACCAAATAGTATTAATATAGCTGCAAACCAACGCACCGCCACAGAAATTAAACTCACACTCCCCACTGCCATACCTAATCAATGGCCGGCGGGATTTTATACTATCACTGTTGTTGTCACTAAAATTGGAGAATTACCCCAAACTAGCAATAGTTTAGCTTTAGCGATTGCCCCAGTCGTATCCACAATTACGTTTAGCGGTCGGGATATTGATAATAATGTGATTGTCCAGGTGACTTGTACACCACCAATCTTAGCAAGACAAAGAGTAGGATTGATTCTCAGTAGCCAAAATACAGCATTTGCAGCAGTTAGCGGCCGTGAATTACTCCCCGTAGCCAACACCACCTTAGATTTTGTCCTCACTGATATTCCTAACGGGACTTATCAAATTCGTCCCCGCTTGCGTGTAGATGGGGTAGACAGCCAGATAGTTAACTATACCGTGTCACCACTTACCGTTCCCCTGACTTTAATCCCTGAAGTATCATTGAGTATTCCCTGATGAACGACTTAGAACGCTGGCAACACAACAACGAAGAATATTTAACCAAGGCTTTGGTGTGGTTGCGCTTGTGTCTCAAACGACAAGCACAGCAGCTAGAACAAGCAGGGAAAAAAGCATTACCCCAATCAGGGATACCCAAGCTGCAATTTCGGGGGCATCAATACTTATCTAATCCCGATCATAGTGAAATTACGATAGAAGAAGTAACCAAAGCTGCCAAAGATATGCACATAGTCGCAGCCCAACAACCACCCCCGGCAATGCTGATTGTCAGTCAGCGTTTGGGGCTGTCTCAATTTGAACAACAAGTATTATTACTATGTGCAGCTATAGATTTAGATACCCGGATAGCAAAATTGTGCGCCCAAGCCCAAGATAATCTCAATCAACCCTATCCTACCTTTGCTCTCGTATTTTCCCTATTTGAACAACCAGCTTGGGATGTTTTATCACCAGAACGTCCTCTGCGTTATTGGCGACTACTAGAGATTAATCAACCAGGCGCGCAACCGTTGACCCATAGTGCTTTACGGGCAGATGAGCGCGTAGTCAATTACTTAAAAGGATTAAATTATTTAGACGATCGCCTGACACCTCTGCTTATGCCTTTAGATACAGCAGGCTTAGGACTAGAATTACCACCTTCCCAACAGCAAGTCATCGCCGAGATAGTTCCTTACTTGCGTCAATCACCACAGCGATCGCTAATTATCCAACTTTTAGGCACAGACTCAGCCAGTAAACAATTAATCGCCCAACAAGCCGCCCAAAGTCTGGGCTGCTTCCTCTATCGGCTTCCCGTGGAAATGTTACCCACCCAGGTAGGAGAGTTAGAAACCTTAATGCGTCTATGGGAGAGGGAAAGCCTATTATTACCCATCATCCTTTACATAGACGCACAGGAAATACCCGAAGCTCAAACCCCATCCCTGCATCGGTTCCTTTCTCGTAGCAATGGACTGTTATTTTTAAGTAGTCGAGAAATTAACTCAAACCTTGGGCGTACCAATATTGCAGTCGATATCGATAAACCCACGACCGAAGAACAAAGGCAAATATGGGAAAATATGTTGGGCGATCGCAGCAATGAAATTTCCGCCCAATTAGCCAGTCAATTCAACCTCAATCTACTCACCATTCAACAAATCGCTCAAACCACCCAAGCCAAAACCGACATTACAGACCCCAACTTTCACAAAGAACTCTGGACAGCGTGTTTAGCCAACACCCGTCCCCAACTAGATACCCTCGCCCAACGCCTATATCCCAAAGCCACCTGGGAAGATATTGTTCTTCCCCCAGAAGAAACCAACCTCTTAGAGCAAATCGCCGACCAAGTAAGGCAACGTCGCAAAGTTTACCAAGAATGGGGCTTTGAGGAACGCATGAATCGGGGTTTTGGTATCAGTGCCTTATTTGCCGGGGAAAGTGGTACAGGTAAGACAATGGCGGCTGAGGTAATTGCTAATGACTTACGTTTGAATCTATACCGTATAGATTTATCCGCAGTCGTGAGTAAATATATTGGTGAGACAGAGAAAAACCTGCGACGACTATTTGACGCAGCCGAAGACGGCGGGACAATTCTCTTTTTCGATGAAGCCGACGCATTATTTGGCAAACGCAGCGAAGTGAAAGATTCCCATGACCGCTACGCCAACATTGAGATTAACTACCTGTTACAGAGGATGGAAGCCTTCAAAGGTTTAGCCATTTTAGCCACCAATATGAGAAACGCTCTAGATAATGCCTTTGTACGACGGTTGCGGTTTATCGTCACCTTCCAATTTCCCAGCCCTACAGAAAGGCAGAAAATGTGGCAAAGAGCCTTTCCCGAAACAGTCCCCAAAGAAAATTTAGAATTTGCCCGATTAGCCAAATTCAACTTAACAGGCGGTAGCATTCATAACATTGCCTTAAACTCCGCCTTTCTCGCCGCCCAGCAACAAACACCCGTAACCATGCCTTTAGTCTTGCAAGCAGCTAGGACAGAGTTCCGTAAATTAGAACGACCAATCAACGAAGCAGATTTTCGTAGTTAATAGTCATTAGTCATTAGTCAACAAAATGAACGAAACAAACCCCCTTTCCACCCCCACACCCCTACACCCCCACACCCCTACACCCTCAATTAACATCAGCATTGAGCGACTAATTTTAGATGGTATATCTATTCCCCATGCCCAGCGTCCCTTGTTACAAGCGTCTGTAGAAGCGGAATTAGGGCGATTGTTGGCAGTAGGAGGATTGGGGAATGAATGGCGATCGCCAATTGCTGTACCCGGTATTTCCACTCCTACAATACAGTTATCCCCTGATGGCAACCCCACCCAATGGGGACACCAAATCGCTCACGCTGTTTATCAAGGGATTAGCCCAAAGGCTGCAAGCACTGGGAATTGACCCAGACGAGATTTAATTGATTTGTTTGTGCGATCGCTTGGAAAAAAAGGGAGAAATAGATGCTAACTCAAGCCACAAACCAAACTAAAACTACTTCTAGTAGTGTGTTGAATAGCGATCGCTCCGGTATCTTGCAGCGAAAATGTAACTCCTGTGGGCAACATACGATTGCCTCTAGTTCATGTGGTGAGTGTCAGAAAAAGGGACCTTTCCATCAAGAACATATTGCTGATCTATCTGCAATAGAAGAATCTCCCCTTATTGTCAGCGATACTTTGCTTTCAGGTCATGACTTCAGCCGTATACCGATACAGAGTAATCAGACCACATTACTACCCAAAGTAGCCATTAATGAAGTAGGTGATCGCTTTGAACAGGAAGCTGACCAGGTTGCTCAAAAAGTCATGAGTATGCCAACAACTGGTACTTCTTTCCCTGGAACGAACCATGAGTCTAGCTTGCAGCGCAAAGAAGTAGTCGGTGATACCAAGCAGCCTACTAGGACTTTAGTATCCGACCAACCAAGTGTTTCCGAAAGCGAGCAGGAGCTATCTGTTGGCGGAGCAGCACTACCCCCCGGTTTACAAGAGTTTTACGAAATGCGCTTTGGCCGGAACTTTAGTCAGGTTCGCGTACATATTGGAGACGAAGCGATTCAGCACAACGATGCAGTCAATGCTCATGCTTTCACTTTCGGTAATCATATCTGGTTAGGACGTAATATGCGGCTGGAGCCGTCCCTTGTATTAGCCCATGAATTGGCGCATGTGGTTCAGCAAACACAGCCGCCAGCAGCAAGAACACAGGATGAAGAAACTGAATTGGTAGAAGCCGTGGTCGCCCCGCGCCATATCCAGCGTTTTAGTCCTTATTTTGAACCATTTGAATATAACGGCACCAAAACCCATGCGGAAGTCCTACCAGCGATGGGAAAGGAAAGCAGTCTCTTTACTGAAGCACCCGTGCCTAATGCTAACGTATTGGGTGCTGACTACGATAAGACAGGTTATGCCGACTTGTATTCCGCATCCACAACGGTCGGTGTCTACTTCGAGAAATCTGGTGTGCCCAGAAAACTTCCGTCAAAGAAGGGAACGAAAAAGAATGGCGAGAATTTCTCCCATCTTGCAGAAGCGGCACCAAATCTGAGTAACCCTCTACTACATATCGTGGGTCGGGTTGATCAAGCACCCACTGAAATTAAGGTGGGTGATTTAAAGCCATCCCACGGAACGATTGAAGCCTTAGAAGGAACTGGACAAGTTCAGGGATATCTCGGTGGTTTCCAGCTTGCCTACAAAGAAGTCAACGAGCAACTACCAGACAGCCAAAGGCTACCGAATGGTCAAAAGTGGAGAACTTTGAAGATAAAGGATTTTTTAAAGAGTGGCGATGTAAGAATACCCCCCATGTACCAATTCCCTGGTGCAACTGGACAAAAATCGCAGAAATTGATTGTGAAGCACAATGGCAAGAACGAGCTGCCACCAAAGCCAATCATGGGCAAGCTCTTCGTCCATCCAGACCCGAAGAACGATGGCATTTGGAATTATTTCTGGATTCCAGACGCTTCAGTTCCAGCTTCCGCTCTGCCACCGGAAATCGCCAAGCTAAATGGTGATATTCAAAAAAATATCATTGGCCCCTTGCTGGCATCGCCCGTCCAAAAGAAACCGAAAACCCGGAATTTGCCAGCGACTGGAGTTATTAGACCTGGAATCGCTACTGTTCAAAGTAAGCAGCGCATGATTCAGCGTAAGAATGGGACAATGGATTCGTTCGATCTAGAACAGTGGCGCACAAACCACACAAAACTAACTGGCGAGGAAGCAACTCTGGAGAAGCAACCAGCCTTTAAAGAAGCAGAGTTCGCTAGTCAGGTTGCCAAGGCTCAAGATGCAGTCAAGGCTAACACTGGACTGAACTTGCCTGGTGCTTCTGCTACTGCCAAAGAATCATCGAAAACCATTGACAAGGTAAAATTCTGGACTGGAAAAAGCTCTGCTATCTTTGGGCCAATGCGCCAATTTTTTGGCAAGGCGTTTGTTAAAGTTGCTCAGTTTTATCAGAAAGCCCGTGACAAGTTTAGTAATCTTCTGAGGCGGCGATCGTCAAAAAGTCTTGGTGGGAGCGGTATGGCAGGAGCAGCAGTTCGTGCTGCATTTAGAGTCATCAAGGTAGTTGCTGCCTATGTTGTTCGTCAAACAGCGCAACGCCTTTTAGAATCGTTAGAGAAAGGTGTTGTCCAGAAGCTTAAGTCGCTTATTGAAGGCGAAGTGCTTGAAGAATTAGAAGCAAAAGCCAAGGAAGCTGAGAAACTGAAAGAACAGATCGAACTCAAAGTTACCCAAGAAATCGAGGATTTAATCGAAAACACAATTGGTCCGTATCAAGAAATTCTGGATGGCATCCACAAATTTTTGGAAACTTGGAGTGAAATTGCCACGATCATCCGCACAATTGAGTGGGCTATCCGCGTTGCAGAAGTCGCTGAATGCGCGACAGTCATCGGTTGTTTAGCAGTTATTGCTCAAGAAGGGGCCAAACTTGCTTTAACTGAACTTGTGATTAATTCATGCTGGTTTCAAAAGAAAATTATACCGCTAGTTACCAAAACGAATTATGTCAAACAACTGCCAACATCGCTAGCAGCCATTATTGTCAAAAACGTTAAAACTCTGCTACCAGATAATCTCCACGACGTTTTTGCGGATATCAATACATCAGGTATAGAAGCAACTGACAAGGACATCAACTGTGAGGATGCGACAGAGGAGGGAGAATCAACAAGTTCATTAACAGAAGAGAAAGCAGAATTAGCTGAAGCTCTCTTAGATATGATGGATACGTTAGGTAAAGAGCGTTTTCAGGCGTTTGTGGCGCTGATTAAAAAGTACGGAGTTGCGACAAACAAACCGTTGACTGCTGAGTGGATCAGGCAGAGCAAAGCTGCCATTATCAAGACGAATGTGACTGCTGATGAAATGCGCTGGTTTATTGACCACAATCAAGTGTTCGGATCTGATATCGCGAGTGTCGAGGAGTTCCTCAAGCAGGTCAAACAATCCGCAGCAGCAGGAATGGTGCCTCCACCTAAGCCACCATTTAAAAACCAACCCAAGATCGACGTATTCAAAGCACCACCATTTCCACCAGCACAGTCTGACAATCCACCACAGGGTAAAGGTCCGTTCGGCGAGGGAATCCGATTTTAGAGCATCTCCCCAATGTCAGTGCGATCGTTGCTCTTAATCAAGTAGGCATAACTGATATTATCTCTCCCCATTGTGCATCCCTCAATAAACAAGATAGTTTAGGATTTAGGTATTACGTAATGGGCTGTTAATAGGCTCATTGCAGGATTTAAGCTAATGAATAAGCGATCGCCCACCCAAACCCCTCTATCCTTCACCCCAATTTCTACTGCACTGCTACAACGCCAATGTAATCCTTGCGGTCAACGTCAGCTAGGTGAAGCCAAATGTAGTGAATGTGAAGGAAAATCACAAATCCTCCAACGTCGGTCTACTGCACACACTGAAGCTTTAACCGCACCGCCAATTGTCCATCAGGTGTTGGATACCTCTGGTCAAACTTTAGAGCCAGGCACACGTCAGTTCATGGAATCCCGCTTTGGTCAGAATTTTAGTGATGTGCGCGTCCATACCGATAATCAAGCCGCAACTTCCGCTGCATCTGTAAATGCTGCGGCGTATACGGTAGGGAAAAATATTGTCTTTGGTGCTAATCAGTATGCACCGCGAACTACTCCAGGCAAACGGCTCATCGCCCATGAGTTAACCCACGTCATGCAGCAAAGTGCGGGTGTGGCTAGTTTACATAAAAAGGACATAGCCATTTCTCCATCCAGCACCATAGCTGAACAAGAAGCAGACAGCATTGCTCATCAAGTTATGAGTGATTCTCAAGGTAGTCAGGCTATCCATCCTCAACCTGTGGCAATGCAAAGGGAAGAAGCACAAGACGAGAAAGATGAAACTATTTCATCTTCTTCCGGCTTCAAACTTAACAAAGATTTATTAGTCAGAATGCTAGTGATGTGCAATGAGGAGAAGCTCGATCCTGTGAAGTGTGTGGAGATGAGAAAACAACTGCAACCTCCTCCTTCTAAGTTTGGGGTTGGTTCAACACCTCCATTAACTTTCGGAGCATCAGGAAAAACTTCCACTCCCTCATTGTCTGCGATCGATCCTAAACAATTCAAACCAGCAATTCCTGGTTTTAGACAACCAATTTTACCACCCCCAGGATGGCAACCACCTGTACCTCAAGCATCATCACAGCCAGCTAGTGGTAGTAAGTCGTCTGGCTTACCAGACATCAGTTTTATCAAAAAGATCATGGAGCCGGAATTTGATTTGTTGATCGGCAAATTTAAAATTACGATTCCTAAAGGGGCAGAAATGAAATTTGCACCTTTACCCTTGAAAGGTGCTACTAAATTACAAATCAGTGTCAAAGGAGAAATTACAGACCTGAAAGGTTTGTTTGACAAAGATCCGGCAAAACCCCAATCTGGTACGCCTGTAAGTTTTTCTTTAACTGTGGCAATTAATGGTATCCCCAATGTCAAGATTGA
This sequence comes from Nostoc sp. LEGE 12447, assembly GCF_015206985.1. Classification (NCBI taxonomy): domain Bacteria; kingdom Bacillati; phylum Cyanobacteriota; class Cyanophyceae; order Nostocales; family Nostocaceae; genus Nostoc; species Nostoc sp. LEGE 12447. Next base: position 65,550 of record NZ_JADEXT010000037.1, read on the forward strand.
TGCCACTTCTAGCGTCAACCTAGATAAAAATAATGTCAAGCTGGGGTTAGGAGTAACTGTATTTGATGGTAGTTGTCATTTCAAAGTCCCCTATTCAGCTATTGATAAAATCAATAAAGTTGCCCAAGAATTAAATAAATACTCTGCCTCAGCATCGGCAGATCCAGCTAACCAAAAACCCCAGGTAGCCAATGATTCCCCAGATAAGCCAGCAACAAATCAACCAGCCCAAGATCCAGCAGCATCCAAAGAGCCTCTAGATGTGATTGTAGATGTAGCACCACATATTATTTCTTTATTTGAAGCGATTAAAGAAATTGAAGATGCTAAGAAGAAATGCCAAGAAGGCCCCTCAATCAAGATAGGCCCGTATCTTAACTTGCCTTTTGGTAGTGATCAACTAGGGGCAAAACCTGATGATTCTGCCAGAAAGCCTTTCTGGGGAATTGGCCTTGAAGTCCGATTCTAAGCCGAAAATTACAAATTATGTTCTCACTTTAACTCATGTAACAAAGCTGAAGAAAATTAGTAGAAAAACTGAATTTACGAGTAATTACGGGAAGATATTAGGAAATGCTGTTCTATCCTTCCTAGTTAATACAGAGATTTCTTGTATAACTATTTTGTTAGGAAAACATCTCATCCCTTGTCTCTAGTACACCTCAGTTTCAATAAAGTGATCATTTAAAAGAGGTACAAAGCTGATCAAATAAGCATTCTTTCTTTTGAATTTTTCCCGTCTCGTACTAGCTTCTTGTTATCACATCAGCCTAAATATTCATTCAACAGCCTTTAGCCATGACATCCTTCCCAGGTTCACCCAGGCTACTTAAAGGCGGCATTGTTTTGATTGACCCCTATACCGCAGTAGTGCAAAGAATTATTGCCCTGCAATACAATCCTGATACCCTAAGCCGTACATTGCAGGTGCAGGGTGTAGGAGCAGAAACTGGCGATCGCTCGGAGGCACTCAGGTTAAAAGGGCCACCTGTGGAAACAATTAAGTTAGACGCAGAAATTGATGCCACCGACCACTTAGAATTTCCCAATCTCAATGCCACGACTGCCGAGTTGGGAATTTATCCTCAATTAGCGGCACTAGAAACAATTATTTACCCTTCTAGTCAGCAATTAGAAAATAACAATACCCAAGCCAAATCAGGCAGATTAGAAATTGCGCCAATGGAATCGGCTCTCACCTTATTTGTGTGGAGTAAAAATCGCGTTTTACCTGTGCGGTTAACAGAATTTAGCATTACAGAAGAAGCGTTTGATAAAGCCTTAAATCCCATTCGCGCCAAGGTGAGTTTAGGGATGCGAGTTTTAAGTGTCAATGACTTAGGCTTTGATCATAAAGGCGGCAATTTATTTATGGTTTATCACCGCCAAAAAGAGCAACTCACACAACTAAATAAAGCTGGAAGTTTCGGAGTATTGGGGATTGGGGGAATTTAGGGACTGGGAACTAATGACTATGATTGATCAGACACAATTAGGGATTCAGGGGATGATGCAGGCAATCGCTTTAAAGGCGAGTTTGTTTCCTCCTAATAGTCGTTACTCTGGGATAGAAACTACCACTATGGAAACCGCCACAGGTAAAACGGTGATTTATTTACGGCGGCGATTTGTACCCCATCCAGAGAAATTTGCCTTACTACAAGAACATACAGTTACAGAAGGCGATCGCTTAGATAATATCACCGCCCAATACCTCGGCGATCCTGAACAATTTTGGCGGATATGTGATGCTAATCGTGCCATGCATCCCGATAAGTTAACCGCCACCATCGGCCGTAAGCTGAAAATTACCCTACCAGAAGGCATCCCAGGAATTCCCAATGCTTAAAGGTATCAACCTGACACTCATGGTTGGCCCCGTTGTGCCTATACCCGTCTCCCAGGACGTAATTGAGGCATTAACCAGCATTACAGTAACTAACAGTTCTTTAGAAAAAAGTGGTTTTCAATTAACTTTCAGCCTGAGTAATCGTTCCCCTTTACAAACCCTATTCCTTCTATCTGGCGGTAGTATCTTCCCCATTATCCGGGTAATTATTATCGTCACCATCAATGGTATTCCGAATGTCCTGATGGATGGCATGATTACCAATCATCAAATTACCCCTGGCACTGAAACCAGCTACTCCACCCTAACGGTGACTGGAGAAGACTTAACGGTAATTATGGACAAACAAGATTTTAGCGGTTTTCCCTTTCCTGCTACCCCAGCCGAGGGGAGAGTGGCTTTATTAGTCGCTAAATACGCATTTTTGGGTATTGTCCCTCTAATTATTCCCAGTGTCTTAATTGATGTTCCTATTCCTACCAACTCTATTCCGGCACAACAAGGAACAGATTTAAGTTACATCAAAGAATTAGCAGACAGAGTAGGCTACACATTCTACATTGAACCAGGTCCAATCCCAGGGGCGAATATTGCTTATTGGGGGCCGCAAATCAAAGTTGGTGTCCCGCAATCAGCCCTCAACATTAATATGGATGCTTTTACTAATGTGGAGTCTTTGAATTTCACTTTTGACAATAATTTAAATGCTATTCCCACTGTTTATATTTACAACGAAATTACCAAGGTGGTGATTCCTATTCCCATTCCCCCCATTACCCCCCTTAACCCGCCTTTAGGCTTAATTCCACCAATTCCCACTCGCTTAGAACCCATCAGTGATAACCTTTCTAAGCGTTCCATTCCCCAAGCTATCATGATGGGCTTGGCGAAGGCTTCTCAATTAGCAGAAGCTGTGACAGGGGAAGGAAATTTGGATGTATTGCGCTATGGACGGATTTTAAAAGCGCGGCAATTAGTAGGTGTGCGTGGTGCTGGGTTAGCCTTTGACGGACTGCATTACGTAACTAGCGTCACTCATAACATCAAACGGGGAGAGTATAAACAAAGTTTCAAACTCAGTCGTAATGGTTTGATTTCAACACTTCCGGTAGTAGTCCCATGACGCAAGCAACCAAATACTACGGTAAATACCGAGGCACAGTCGTTAATAATATTGACCCAGAGCAACGGGGAAGAATACAGGCGTTAATTCCTGATGTCTTGGGTTTAGTGCCTTCTAACTGGGCAATGCCTTGTGTACCTATTGCCGGGAAACAGGAAGGTGTATTTATTGTTCCTCAAATTGGCGCGGCGGTGTGGATGGAGTTTGAACAAGGTGAATCAGAATATCCGATTTGGGTAGGCGGGTTTTGGGGAATTGCAGCAGAAGTACCAGCTTTAGCTTTAGCACCACCTCCTATCCCTCCAGGGCAGAATATTGTGATTCAGACGACTTTGCAGAATGCGGTGATTATTAGTGATGCTGCACCGACTCCATTAACTGGAGGTATCGTGTTGAAAAGTTCTACGGGGGCAATGATTGTGGTGAATGATAGCGGAATTTATATTCAAAATGGCAAGGGGGCGAGTTTAATTATGGCGGGACCGACGGTAACTATTAATAATGGGGCGTTGGTGATTACTTAGAAGGGGATTAGGGATTAGGGATTAGGGAGAAGTTTTTTAAATTTTGAATTTTGAATTAAATTATGCCAGGACCTTTATTACATTTTGGTGCAACTATACTCTGTTCTCATGCGGGACAGGCACAACCAACGACTGTCTATCCGCGAGTCTTGGTAAGCGGACAACCGACAGTCCTACAAACGACACCTTATGTTGTGGCTGGTTGTACTTTACCACCACCACCCGTCGCTAATGGCCCTTGTGTGACGGCGCAATGGGTAACGGGGACAACAAGAGTATTTGCGAATGGTGTACCTTTATTAGTTCTGAGTAGTCAAGCCATTTGCGCCCCTACAGCGACACCCTTAATTCCCTCAATTGCCCAAACGCGAGTGATAGCAATGTGAATGCAAAAACAGCAAATAACTAATGACTAATGACTAATAACTATGAATATAGATTTTCCTTTTCACTTTAATAATTTAGGGTTGACTGCTACCACCGATGATGATGATCATATCCGAGACATGATTGAACAATTACTGTTTACTAATCCTGGTGAGAGAGTGAACCGTCCTGATTTTGGTAGTGGGTTACTGCAATTGGTGTTTGCGCCTAATAGTCCAGAGTTGGCGGCGACTTTGCAATTTACGATGCAAGCAGCTTTGCAACGCTGGTTAGTTGATTTGATTGATGTGCAAGCTTTAGAAGTGATTAGCGAAGATTCAAAATTGCAAGTATTTGTGCAGTATTTAGTTAAACGCAGTGGAGAACAGCGCACGGAAACTTTTATCCAAAATAGTGGGTTATGAATGAATTGATCCTGACTTGTCAAGATGAACAACGTCGTCACGAAGTGCGTAGACGGCATTTGAATGGTTTGGATTATTTAGAAGTCAGCGATGATCAATTATATTTATGTGTGCATTTTGTGGGAGAAATTCCTCAAAATATTACTGCAAAAAATATTCAAATTATCGGCGGTGAACGTATCCAAAATATTCAAGTAACTGGTATTGAGTTGGAAATTCAAGAAGACCAGACTCTTGATAGTTGCTTGCGGGTTTATGTGAATAAGTTTGGTGATTTTTCTAATTATATTTTACGTTTGGTGGGGTTAAAAGGAATTGACCATCGTTATGCTGAGTTACACTTTAATTTTAAGGTAGGTTGCCCTAGTGATTTAGACTGTCAAACTGAGCATATTTGTACTGAAGAAGAAGGTCTAGAACCAGAAATTAATTATTTAGCTAAAGATTATGCTAGTTTCCGGCAGTTAATTTTAGACCGACTGGCTTTGATTATGCCTGATTGGAAAGAACGTCATGTTCCCGATTTAGGTATAACTTTAGTTGAACTTTTAGCTTATGTTGGTGATTATTTAAGTTACTATCAAGATGCTGTAGCAACGGAAGCTTATTTGGACACTTCCCGGTTGCGAATTTCTGCCCGTCGTCATGGCCGGTTGGTAGATTATGCTATCCATGAAGGGTGTAATGCTAGAACTTGGGTATGGTTAGAAACTGGTGGTGATGTTACAGTTAATTTGATTGAGATTTATTTTATTACTAAATACGTTAATTCACCTATTGGGGGTACAGTTTTAAAAACTGACGATTTACGGAATATTCCGAGTCAAAGTTATGAAGTATTTAAGCCGATTAGTCAGGAACAAGAAGAGAGGATATTTTATCAATTTCATAATACTATTCATTTCTATACTTGGGGCGATCGCCAGTGTTGTATACCCAAAGGTGCAACTAGTGCCACTCTCTTAGATGCTTACAAAGATGTATCAACTCGGCAGTTATATCTCAAAGTAGGCGATATCCTGATTTTTGAGGAAATCAAGGGGGCAAAAACTGGCAACATAGCAGATGCAGATATCACCCGTCGTCATGCTGTGCGTTTAACGGAAGTTAGACAAGATGTTGATCATGTTTATCTACAAGCTTTAGAAGGTGTTGAGCAAGAATTACCTACACCTGTAGTAGAAATTAGCTGGGCGATAGAAGATGCACTGCCTTTTGCTTTGTGTATTTCGGCAATTGGACAAGCACCAGAGTGTCAATTAATTGAAAATATTAGTGTGGTGCATGGTAATGTAATTTTGGTGGATCATGGGCGATCGCTGACTCAAGACCTAGGCCCAGTAGAAACAAAACAAGTGATCGCTATTTGTGAAAGTGAAGGTCAAATTCAAGATACTATCACCGTTTCCGCCCCATTTACCCCCACTCTTAAATACACGCCTTTAACTTTTTGCCAACCTCTTACCGCCACCGAATTAAAAGAAAAACCAGCATCTCAAATACTCACTCAAAACCCCCGTCAAGCTTTACCAGACATTAGTTTAAAGAGTGACAATCACATAACTTGGACACCGCAAGCCGACTTACTCGCCAGCTATAACCAAGACAAGTATTTCGTCGTCGAAATTGATAATGACGGTAACGCACATCTGCGCTTTGGAAATGGGGAATTCGGAAAGATACCCACAGCCGGGAGTCAATTCCAGGCGACTTATCGTGTGGGTAATGGCATTGCAGGTAATATCGGTGCAGACACTATAGCTTACGCCGTTTCCTCAACTAGCCTTGGTGTCTCCCTCATTCCCCATAACCCCTTACCAGCAAGGGGAGGGACACCGCCAGAACCTTTATCGGAAGTGAAACTATTTGCTCCCCATACCTTCCGTAAAGAATTACAACGGGCAATTACTCCCCAAGATTATGCAGATATCGTCATACGTGACTTTGGCGATACAGTGCAGAAAGCAACTGCTATCCTTCGTCGAACGGTTAGTTGGGATGAAATGTTAGTGGTAATTGATCCTTTACAGAACGCAAATCAGCCAGACTTATTATCAGCCATTGCTGACCATTTGCACCGTTACCGCCGCATCGGTCATGATGTCGTCGTTAAATTAGCTATTCACGTCCCCTTAGATATTGCCATGACAGTATGCGTCAAACCCAATTATCTCAGAGGACAAGTCAAAGCTGCCTTACTCAACACCCTTAGTAACCGTCTTCTTCCTAACGGTAAACGCGGTTTTTTCCATCCCGATAACTTAACCTTCGGTACTAGCATCACCTTAAGCAAATTAGTCGCCGCAGGTATAGTAGTACCAGGAGTAGAAAACCTCATTATCACTCGCCTCCAACGCCTAGACACAGGCAAAAACGGTGAACTAGAACAAGGCTTCCTCTCCTTCACTCCCTTAGAAATTCCCCAACTAGATAACAACCCCAACTTCCCCGAACAAGGCAAGCTCATCTTAGATATGCGAGGAGGAAGATGAAATAAATGAAGTCGGAAGTCAACAGTCAACAATCAACACTCCCACAATGAACAACGAAAATTGCGGATGTTGCCAAGGAATCGAAAACCTCACCCCAGTTAACACCGCCAACCGCCCAGGCTTAAACAATTTATTCTACCGCGTCGGCACTCATGCCACATTCTTAGCGGCGATGAAAGCGCAGTTAAGTAGTAGTGAACTAGCCGCACTAGCCAACCTGAAAACTCGTAATGCTAATGATCCAGCGATCGCAATTCTGGATGCTTGGGCTACAGTAGCAGATGTCCTCACTTTTTATCAAGAGCGCATTGCCAATGAAGGATATTTACGCACCGCTACCGAAAGGCGATCGCTCTTAGAATTAGCAAGGTTGGTAGGATATAATTTACGCCCTGGTGTCGCTGCTACTGTCTATCCGGCTTTTACTTTAGAAACAGGCTACAACCAAGACACAGAAATTCTCATCGGTACGAAAATTCAAAGTGTCCCCAACCCCGGCGAAATGCCACAATCTTTCGAGACAGTCGAAAAAATTAACGCCCGTGCTGACTGGAATTCTTTACATCCGCGCCTGACTCGTCCTCATTATATTACGCTAAGAAACATTGAAGCTCAAGATACAATATATTTACAGGGTATTAGCACTAATTTAAAAGCTAATGACCCAATATTATTTATTTTTGGTAATAGTGAAGGGCAACAAATTTGGCGAAAAATTCTCACAGTAGCAGCAGAAAGTGATAAAAATCGCACTTTAGTTAAATTTCAACCTAAATTTCCTCAACAAGAGGCTGTTACGAAAGAAAGTTTAGCAATTCCCAGTAACTTATCTGGAGTAGAAAAATTAAATTTCGCTAATAAAGATTTATTGCAAAATCTCCTCAAGCCTGCTTCAGTTCCCCCAGCGAATGCTTCAGCACTACGGCGAGATACTCAAACAACTTATGCTAGTGATTCTGATATAGCACCACAACTCATCACCAATTTAAAAACCAAACTTAGAGATACTTTTTATGCAGCGTGGCAAAATACACCTATTACGAATACTTCATCATTGCAAAGTTTAGCAGCTTTGCGAGTCAAGGCATCCCTTTTTGGACATAATGCCCCCTTAAAACCAATTTATGACCGAGAAGGAAGAATTTTTGGTTATGAAGAATGGGCGATCGCAGGTTTAAGAAAAATTATAGTTGCTATATCTATTAGTAGTAATAGTAATCCGCGACAAATTTTCGTATCTTTAGAGGAAGATACCAATACCTACAGTGTTATAGAAGCATTAACTGACTCAGTATTTCCCAAAAACTTTGATTTCGGCGGCAAAAACGTTTCAATAAATTATACTCCGTTTCAACAAACTGTGAATGGTGGAGGCAATATACCACATACTATTACTGTTACATTTCAAGATGGTGAGAGTATTAGAAGCATTAGTCAGCCTAATAATATTAGCTGGGGTGTGCAAACAAATAATGATGATACAGTTATTATTAACCCCAATCAAACCAGACAATACGCTAGCAAGAATCCTCCAGGTAAAGTAAGAGTATCTTTTAATAGTGAATTTTCTACGCCATCAGCTATTTCTAGTATTTCCTTATCCACCAGAGAACCAATATTAACAATTGAGTATGAATTACCTACGCCAGTAGACAGAAATATTATCGCTTTAGATGCTCAATATGACCAAATATTACCTGAAAGTTGGATAGCGATCGAACGTCCTGAATCAGTTATGTTTAGGCAGGTAGAAAAAGTTGCAACTATCTCCAAAGTAGCCTACAATCTCTCAGCTAAAGTAACACAATTGACACTCAAACAAAATTGGCTAGGAGCAAATGAAAGAACTTTAGATGTCTTACGTAACACCACAGTTTACGCTCAAACTGAAAAATTACCCCTAGCAGATGAAGTAATTAACCCGAAAATAGAACTGGTTGCAGGTAATGAAATCGAACTAGCTAAACTCTACGATGGTTTACAACCAGGACGTTGGTTAATTATCTCCGGTGAACGTACTGATTTAGATGCAACAACAGGGATAAAAGCCAGTGAACTAGTCATGTTATCTGCTGTCTATCAACGAGTAGCTACTGTCTTCGATGAAGATGAGGAAGAGACGAAAGAATTACCAGGAGATAAAATTCACACCTTTATCCAACTAGCTAAACCCCTGAATTATCAATATAAACGGGATACAGTCACCATTTATGCCAATGTCGCCAAAGCTACCCACGGTGAAACGCGTTCCGAAATTCTCGGTAGTGGCGATGCGAGTAAATCCTTCCAACAATTCCCCTTACGCCAACCACCTCTGACTTATCTCGCCGCACCCACCCCGGTAGGTGCTAAGACTACCTTAGAAATCCGAGTCAATGACGTACTTTGGAGTGAAACCGACAGTCTCACTGGACTCAAATCCACGGAACGCGTCTACACTCTCAAAACCGATGACAACTATCAAACCACAGTCATCTTTGGAAATGGGGAAAGCGGTTCACTGTTACCGACAGGGAGAGAAAATGTGAAAGCTATGTACCGTAATGGTATCGGTAAAGTCGGGAACCTCAAAGCCGAACAAATTAACTTATTAGTCTCCCGTCCCCTCGGACTCAAAGGCGTGATAAATCCGCTACCAGCCACTGGAGGAGCAGATAGAGAAAGCACCAATCAAGTGCGTCAGAATGCACCCTTAACCGTAATGTCACTAGATCGGTTAGTATCAATAATTGACTATGCCGACTTTGCACGTACCTTTGCCGGAATTGGGAAAGCTAGTGCAACGCAACTATCAGATGGAAATCGCCAAGTCGTGCATATAACTATTGCAGGTGCAGAAGATATTCCCATTGATAAATCATCAGATTTGTATCGTAATTTATATCAAGCCCTGCGACAATTAGGCGACCCCTACCAACCAATTCAATTAGAAACGAGAGAACTATTGGCATTAATTATGATTGCCAAAGTCAAAATCTTACCAGAATATCAATGGCAATTTGTAGAGCCAAAAATTAGACAGCATCTACTATCAACTTTTAGCTTTGAACGTCGAGAATTAGGTCAAGATGTCACCCTTAGCGAAGTAATTAGTACCATCCAGCAAGTTCCAGGAGTGGATTTTGTGGATGTGGATGTTTTAGATACAGTATCAGAAACAGAAGCAGTCAACCCAGATTTATTAATTAAAAAACTAGAAGCCATAAAATTAGGAAAAATTGCTTCAGATGATAATGATGGCATCAAATTCCAACCCAGCCCCAGAATCACAGTCAACTTAGCCAGGAGAGAAAAATCCCAAAATCGCTTTTTACCAGAAAAACTAATTCAACCTGCCCAACTAGCAATTATCCTGCCAACAGAACCCAGAACCCTAATCCTCAACCCCTTGTAAACCCTGTGCGCCCCTTGGCGTTAAAAACTTATGTTATCCAATCATCTATATAATCTACTACCAGTAATTTATCGCCAAAGGGATGCCGAACAAGGCTATCCCTTGCGAGACTTATTGCAAGCGATCGCCCAACAAGCAAATATAGTAGAAGCAGATATCACCCAACTTTACGAAAACTGGTTTATCGAAACCTGCGAAGATTGGGTTGTACCATACATCGCTGATTTAATTGGTTATCGTCCCGTCAACGAAACAGGAGACATCACCACCCCCCAAGGACAACAACGCAACAAAATCTTAATTCCCCGCCGCGAAGTCGCCAATACCATCCGCTATCGTCGCCGCAAAGGTACACTCGCCCTTTTAGAATTATTAGCCAACGATGTCGCCGGTTGGCCAGCCAGAGCCGTAGAATTCTATAAACTTCTGGCTTGGACACAACATTTAAATCATCTCCGTCCCACCCAAGGAAAAACCGTAGACTTACGCCAAAGTAACGCCCTAGAACTCTTAGACTCACCCTTTGATACAATTGCCCACACCGTCGATATCCGTCCAGGAGGTTACAACCTCCCCCATGTCGGAGTATTTATTTGGCGGTTAAAAACCTATTCCGTCACCAAAACCCCCGCCTACTGTGTAGAAGAAATCAGTCCCAACTGCTACACCTTCAGCGTTTTGGGAAACGACACCCAACTTTACAACAAACCCCAACCAGAAACAGAACCAACCCACATCGCCCAAGAAATTAACCTCCCTGGACCTATCCGTCGCCTAGCTTTAAAACTAAATACAAGTCTCTACTACGGCAAAAATCAAAGTCTACAAATCTTCCTCAGCCCAGGACAACAACCCATAGATATCAAGCAAATAGCACTGACAGATTTAAGTGATTGGCAGTATCGGCCAGCACTAGATACAGTAGCAGTAGACCCCGTACTCGGTCGAATTGTCTTTCCAGCCCGTCAGCTACCCAAAGGCGGGGTGTGGGTAAGTTACCATTACGCCTTTAGTACTGACATTGGTGGTGGTGAATACAACAGGACACTATTTCACCCAATGACTTACCGCGTCGGGAAAGCTGAACAATTAAAAACCATTAACGATGCTATCAACCAATGGCGAACAGAGATAGAAACCCATCCCCATGCAGTCATTGAAATTGCTGATAGTGGTGTCTACACAGAACCATTCAACATATCTCTCGAAGCCAACCACAGCCTACAAATTCGCGCCGCTAACTACTATCGCCCCATCATTCGTCTTTTAGACTATCAAGCCGAAACTACCGATGCTTTAAATATTAGTGTTCAAGCAGGTAGTCGCTTTACCTTAGACGGTCTATTAATTTTCGGACGAGGAGTGCGTATACAGCAAGATATGGAATATTTTCCCGTACCTGGACTTGAGAATAAAGCCCAAACTCCCAACGAGGTTAGCAATTTTTTGCCAGTCAAAATCACCATTCGTCACTGTACCCTAGTTCCTGGTTGGGCATTACACTGCGACTGTGAACCCAAACGTCCGGCAGAACCAAGCTTAGAGTTATTCAACCTCAAAGGACAAGTCGAAATTACACACAGTATCGTCGGTTCAATTCAAGTCAACCAAGATGAAGTGCAGACTGAACCTGTAAATATTTACATCCGCGATAGCATTCTTGATGCTACGAGTATAGAACAAGAAGCTATAGGCGCACCTGGTTATTCTTTTGCCCACGCCCGCTTAACTATCCAGCGTTGCACCGTCTTCGGTCAAATTTTAGTGCATAACATTGCGCTAGCTGAAAATAGCATCTTTGATGGTTTAATCACCGTAGCACGTCGCCAAAAGGGTTGTATGCGTTTTTGTTATGTCACCCCGAATTCTCGCACACCCCGCCGCTATAACTGTCAGCCAGACTTAGTAGCACAAGTTGCCACCGATGACATAAAGCAGGTAGAGATAAATCGAGTCCATCCCCAATTTAACAGCACCCGTTATGGCAACCCCAGATATTGCCAACTAGCTAAATCTTGTGCAGTAGAAATTAAACGCGGCGCAGATGATGAGTCAGAAATGGGCGTTTTTCATCACCTCTACCAACCCCAACGCGAAGCCAACCTCCGCACCCGCCTAGACGAATATACCCCAGCCAATATGTCAACAGAAATTATTTTTGTGAATTAGTCATTAGTTTTTCTCCCTCACTTCCTCTGTTTTCCCAATCCCCAGTCCTCAATTTCTTTTTATTAAGGTAAATTTATGCCAAATCAATTTAGACAAGGTGAATTTAAAGGTGATTTTACCCGTGATACTTTTGACCCGAAGCAAAACTTTCTCCGGGTTCTCATGCAGCAGGGACGAGTCCAAATTGATGCTGACTGGAATGAACAAATTTCAATTCTTTTACACTATTTACAAACTTTAGCTACAGATATCATTGGACCTCATGGCGGGCCAATTAATGCAGGTTTTAAAATCTTGGTGAATGATGATTTAAATAATGCAGAAATTCGGAAAAATCTTGGTGATTTTCAAATTAGTCAAGGACATTATTATGTCAATGGAATTCTTTGTGAAAACCATGAAATTATTTCTTATTTAAAACAAAACAACTATCCTCTAATTAACACTACAAAAGATAAACCATCTATCCCTTTTTTAGTTTACCTTGATGTTTGGGAACGACATATTACCTATATTGAAAATCCAAAAATTAGAGAAGTAGCTTTAGGTGGCGTAGATACAGGAACACGCTCTCAAGTTATTTGGCAAGTCAAAACACAGCGGTTAGAAAATAATGTTACAACACGCTCTCAAATAGAATGGGATAAATTAGTCAATACATGGCAACCTGAAAATCGAGGTTTACTACAAGCCCAAGCTAAAATTGAACGCGAACAAACAGAAGCTTGCTTAATTAAGCCTGATGCTGCATATCGTGGTGAAGAAAACCAACTTTATCGCGTCGAAATTCACACCGATACAGCAGGAGAAGTTACATTTAAATGGTCTAGAGAAAATGCTTCTGTGATATTTCCCATAGAGGAGATAACTTTAGACAGTTCTAAAGATACAGAAAATACTACTGTAACAATTAAACTCCAACAATGGTGGCAAGATGACCGTTTTGGTTTAGCAGAAAATGACTGGGTAGAATTGGTAGATGATGACTATGTTTTACATCAATGGTTTGAACCATTATGGCAAGTTACAGTAGTTAACTTTACTGATTTACAACTAACTTTAAAATCTCAGCAAGCACCTAGTCGTCCTATCGGATTATCTACCAAGAAATACCCATTTTTACGTCGTTGGGAGCAACAAAAAAGAAATGATGTAGAACTAAAAAATGGTGCTATAGCTATTACTGAAGCCCAAGAATGGTTCACGTTAGAAAAGGGTGTACAAATTAAGTTTCCAGATTTTCAAAACCATTCATTTCGCACAGGTGACTACTGGTTGATTCCAGCGCGAACTGCTACGGGTGATGTGGAATGGCCAAGCGATAATGATGGAAAACCTCAAAAATTGCCTCCTCATGGTGTATATCATTCTTATGCACCTCTAGCATTATTTACTAATTCTTTTCCTTATTTATATGATTGTCGTCGTCAGTTTTATACCCTGTCGCGCAACTATGAATATTTAGCTGCATCGTGGGGTATTGGGGCTAATTTAATTGAGGATAATGACTATTTGTAAAATGTAAAATTGAAATGAGATGAAAGCAGTTTGGTCTTTTTGGACAAAGCCTTTACAAGCTAATCAGCGTAGAATTTGGCTGAGTGAAAAATATCACTTATTAGCGTGGATTTTATCACTAGAAACTGCCAAAAAACACTTTGAAAAAACAGCTTTATTTACTGATACTCAAGGTGCAAGACAACTTGTAGATGAGTTGGGTTTAGAGTTTGATGAAGTGTATCTAGAATTAGATGCTCTCCAAGACCATGACCCCAAATGGTGGGCATTAGGTAAAGTATACACTTACCGCGCTCAAACAGAACCATTTATTCACATTGATAATGATGTTTTTCTCTGGCAGAATTTACCCGCAGAAATAATTTCTGCACCCCTGTTAGCCCAAAATCCAGAATATTTTTTGGTGGGAAATTCTTGGTATGATCCTGAAGGTATAGAAGCAGCTATTCATAGTGTGAATGGATGGCTACCTGATGAGTGGCAATGGCAGCGATCGCGTGGTTCACTACAAGTTGCCTATAATTGTGGTATCTTTGGCGGTAATGCTGTCGATTTTATTAGCTATTACGCAGATTTAGCCATCAAATTTGTCGAACATCCCGCTAATCAACGTGCTTGGAATTTGCTTACTCATAGCACAGAACGCAATGTTTTATTTGAGCAATATATTCTGGGTTGTTGTCTGGAATATTGTCGTTATTATCCCCATACACCATATCAAAACATTGATATTAAGTATTTATTTCCGTCTTTGGATGAAGCTTTTGTACCTGAAAATGCTACCAGATTAGGCTTTACGCATTTAATTGCCGATGCTAAACGCAACCCTACAATTAGTGCAAGTTTAGAAAAGCGCGTCCAAAGGGATTACCCTGAACATTACAGCATAATTCAAAGGCTTTGAAACTAAATCTGCTGATACTACGAAAAATTTTGGTCTTCACAGACAGCCAACAAAAGTGGCAGACATCGGCAGTATTCAACAGAGTTTAGTGGAGCATTTCTCTGACATCAAAGACCCAAGAGTGAATGGCACTAAGAAAAGCCGAAACACTTGCGGTTTAAGCAGTTTGCAATTGTTTACGTAATTCATGCCGGGGTTTGGTCATCAAGGGGTAAATTTTGGGGCGACGTTTACGAACTCGTGGTTCACTACGACCTGGGCGTTCTGGAACAGCCTTATGAGCAATAACTTTTAGTAAAGTGCGATAAATTTGGAGGCGTTTTTGAGAAGTTGCTGCTAATAATTTGGGAATAAAGTTAATTAAATGGTGGCGAGTACCTTGTAAGGATAGGCGTAATGGAGGAGTACTGTAAATAGTCCCAGCCGACCACATTAAGCTCCGAAGTAAATTGTAAGCCAGTAAATAAACATGAATTTATTTGCGGATCATTGAAGGAGTTTTACATCGCAGAATATCCATACCCAAGGTAGTTTTTAGATGTCTCAAATCCAATTCAACATCCCAACGTTTACCGTAAAGTCCAACAATATCCAGAGTAGAATAAGTTGCTCTATCCAAGAGAGTAGTAATTAAACTAACTCGTTGAGTGCGAAAGCCGGGAATAACAATGTAATAGTAAACTTCCCGTACAGTTATGGAAGGAGGTAGAGCATCAAATTCATCTTTGCTCAACCCTTTTGAGCATCTTTTAGGTTTATACCAAGTAACCAACTTGTCACAATCGCCAA